>JAIOQY010000188.1 GCA_021108435.1 Candidatus Aegiribacteria sp. | reverse complement strand
AGCCTCCATAACTATCGGTGTTCACCCAGATGATTGAGCCTGTATTGGCATCCAGGGCATACAAAGGAGGATTGTTGTTATAGAGGAATATTGGGATAAATACCATACCATTCCATACTGTCATGCAACTAGCAGTATAACCGTATAGTACCTCCGACCATATCTCTGAGCCTGTTACCGCATCAAAGCAATAGATATGGGATATACTTTGAGAGTAGTTTGATCGTCCACAGTACACTCTGCCACCAACCACCGCAGGTGTGCTTCCATCTGCGTCGGCAGCATCTGTTGCCCAGATCCTCTCACCTGTAAGGGCATCCAGACACCACAGAGAATCGCTTGCTGTGTACAGGTAGCCGTCCTTAACTGTAACAGCGTCATCCGTATAACCAGTGCTATATTTCCAGATCAGTTCACCTGTAGCTGCATTTAGTGCGTAAAGTGAATCAGTACCATAGTTGGAAGGGTAGTAAACAATTCCATCCACTATCACCGGCGTTGGAAACTCGTGGTAATCTCCGGTGACCGGTGCAGTCCAGAGTATCGTGTTATCCGTCGGGGCAGGTGACTCTGAAAAGCCATGATGCAGATCGCCCTGCATGTATGTGTACCAGTCGGTGTTCAACCGGGGAATCTGCACCACAGGTTGCCCGTTGAGGGAGTACTGGACGTATTCAGGTATCTCGTTCTCGTTTTCAACAATAGCCCTGACCGTAAGCCAGTCACCGTCATAGGTTTCTCCGTCAACAGGTTCCATGATATTCACGCCAGAAGCGGAAATAACAAGAAATACAAAGCAGGCTGTGATTCCCATAATACGCTCCTTCATTACTTAAATGACAGAATTATTCTTCGGCATTTTGCCCGATTGAGCATTACTAGATTAATGATATTATAGATATGATATCAGGTCAAGACGGTATAAGGATCAGTGTGTAAATTGCCGGATGATTTAAGGAGATTTGCCGGATAAGAACCCTCATGACCGGGGGGCCTACGGAATGCAGATGATATTACATGCGGGACATATTTCTTTATTATAAGATCAAGCGGCGGTAAAATAGGAGGTATAAGGAATGGGAGAATGTATCATCAATTCAGAGAAACGGAGGATACCTGTATTAGTTCTTCTTGCTGGTATTCTTTTACTTTATTTTACTGGGATTTGTGAAGTAAATGCAGCGACAATAAATGCTGCGAGTTGTTCTCAAACAGATGTGCAAGCAGCGATAGATATTGCGTGCGATGGGGATACAGTGGTTGTTCCTGCAGGGGAGGGTACCTGGGATTCAGGGGTTGCAATATCTGATGACAGGAATATTCTCCTGCAGGGTGCAGGCATAGACTTGACAATCATTACAAGAAGTTCGACCGGAACAGCAGTTGATCTGGAGCAAACCAGTTCAAGAGTTACAGGATTCACTTTCTATGAGGGTCGTATCAGCCCCAATGGAGGATCAGGCTGGCGTGTCGATCATTGCAGGATTATCAGTAATGAAGGTATGGCAGGAGTCCTCGTTCGTGGAACGATTCAAGATACACATCCGGATGGTCTGGTGGATCATTGTATATTTCAAAACGCCCGTGTTGTGATAATTGGTTCTGCAGCGATGCTCGTCGAAGGTCCGGATCAGCATTATTTATGGGCACAGGAGCTTGATCTGGGGACAGACGGAGCAGTATATGTAGAAGACTGCACGTTTACTTATACGGTATTTGGAAATTGTATGGATGCGAACTACGGCGGAAAGTATGTGTTTCGATACAACACTGTCAATGATGTTTATTTAGAGGCGCACTCGGTCCAGGGTGAGAATCGTGCTACTATAAAGTGGGAGATTTACAATAATACAATCAATCAGATTGACCGCAGTATGTGGACACCTTTCTTTATTCGCGGCGGGACAGGGGTTGTTTTTAACAATACTCTGACCGGCACATGGTCAAGCCCATGTATTACTTTAGACAATGTCAGAACCTTCAGTGATGTATCTGGAGGAGGTTTATGCAACGGAGGTTCTCCCTGGGACGGGAACGAGCCGCTTGAAACGGGTGGTACCGGCAATCACACTGGAAGCAGTGGATCTTTAACTCTGACCGACGCTTCACAAAACTGGGAAGTTAACTCGCTGGTTGATATTTATGTTTACAATCTTACGGACAGCAGTAAAGGTCAGATCACGGCGAACTCTGCAAACACCGTAACGGCGATCCTTTCTGGCGGCTCGGAAAATGATTGGGATACGGGAGATCACTTTAAGATTACAAACGGGTATCCATCCCGGGACCAGATAGGTCGTTCTACGGATGAATACCTGTGGACCGATGAGACACCGTATCCGCCACAGGATCATGAGCCGGCCTATTCATGGAATAATGAACATGAGGGGGATGATGTGAACTTCAGCGTGCACAATAACTGCCATGTTCACATACAATCAGGCAGAGATTATTTCGATAATGTCCAGAAACCGGGCTATTCTCCTTATACTTATCCCCACCCATTAATAACCGGCAGCACTGCTCCTCAACTTAATTTCAGTGTTTATCCTAATCCCTGCCGGGTTTATCAGGGAGAGAATATTATTACCTTTATTGGCGATTTCAACTCCGGTGATAATATTAAAGTATATGATACTAATGGCAGGTTACTACATGATTCAGGTTATCTTTCAGAAGCAACCTACCAGTGGAATGTGGACGATTTCGCGAGCGGAATATATTTCTTCATTATTATATCGACTGATGATGGGAACAAAGCAGCTGGTAAAATTGTCATATTAAAGTAAACGGAAGCTTAATCATTCCCATTATGAGGAGCCCTCAAAGAGTGAGTCTGTTCTATTATGACTGATTTAAATATGGGCTAAGTATCGTTTCTAATCTCATCCCGCATCGAGATGATATCATAGGTAGGCTTTGCCATGGCAGCCCTGTCAAGAATATCAACGAGTTCCTTCCTCAATATTGCCGGTGAGAGTTTTTCAGGTATATCATCCCCTGGGATCTGAATCATTTGCCAGAGATCATGTGCAGGAATAATAATGCTGACAGGATCGGATGCTTCAGAGATTATTGCCTTAACACTCCTGATACAATCCAGTTTTTCCTCGAGAGTTTCAGCGTTCTCAAAACGAATTCTCTGCAGGAGAGAATCGTTTTCAGGCATAGCTTCAGGTTTTTCCTGCTCTTTTATTAGAGAATTGGATTCTCTGGCGGCGGCTTCCGCTTCCTGAAGCCTTCCAAGCAGGAAAAGAGTACGCGCTCTATCCGCCTGAAAGTAGTATATATAGTGGACATAATCCAGCTCCTGGAAAATCTGTATTGCCTGATTGAAAGTACTCAGAGCCCGCTCAAGATCACCCTGTCTCATTAGAGCAACCGCCATGTAACCAAGCGCTTCCCCCTCACCGTAACGAATACCTGTTTCACGTGAGGTTTCATAATATTCCTGAAGCATCTTCACCGCCTGAGAGTAGTCTCCCTTATCGGTCTTCAGTATTGCAAGGCCGCATGAGTGATAGGATATGTAATACCTGTCACCAATTTCCCTTGCTATATCCAGTGCTTTCTGGTAAGTCATCGCTGCTTCTTCAAATTGATTCTTATTGTGAAATACATCCGCAAGATTTCCAAGACTTACCGAATGTAACCGTTTATCCTTGTGTTGTTTCGCAACATCAATCGCCTTTTCGAGAATCTGCTGTTTCTCGGTAAGATCAACTGCTGTAGATGCCATATTATTGTACACCTTGGCGTTGTTTTCATCATCATCCTTCATCTCTTCGAATACTCTCAGTTGCTTCTCAAACAGTTTTCTGGCTTCACTTATATGACCTGTCATGAACTTCATCGCCGCAAGATATCCTGTGGATTCGTATATTCCCCTCAAATATCCAAGCTCATTATGAATTTCGAGCGCTTTCTCATTTATTTCAAGAGCTGTCTTCAAGTCTCCAAGGCGAGATGTAAGCCAGGCTCGCATACCCATTGCTTCAGCGTATCGTTTCCTGTCTCCTGCGGACAGGGCCAGTTCTTCTGTCCTCTCGGCCAGTTCCACAGCTTCCTTGCATCTGGCAAATATTCCAAGAATCTGGATTTCTTTTATCATTACCCCAATTAACTGTTCTTTCCTGTCCGGCAGAAGCTCAAAAAGTTCTCTCAGCCTTACAATGCACTTGTAACTGAGTTTTACATCACCGTTTCTTTCCGCAGCCTGAAGCACTCTATCAAGGTAAAAACATGCCGTCTCGCTATCTTTCGCCTTATCCCAATGGTATGCGAGATCAGGAAAAAACGTCTCATCACCGGGATAAATATTTTCAATCGCGCAGGCGGCTATACTGTGAAGCTTAACAAGCTCGTTTTCCAGCTGCATGCTGTATGCTGTTTCCCTGAGAAGACCGTGCTGAAAGATATACACGATTTCTGAGACGGATGACCAGAGTTTCTCCTCCGCGCCATTGCTGAGCAATGGTGTGAGATCTCTGCCTGTAAGCATGGCAGAAAGAACCCTGGCATTGAACTCAAATCCAAGAACCGAAGCTTTTTTTACAACTCCTTTCAGATCACCCGACAGACGATCAATTCGAGCTGTCAGAAGGTCAACGATTCCTCTTGGAATTTTGTCGGGAGATTCAGAGAGGGTGATAATGCCATTCTTTTTCTTTATGGAATCTGATTCGACTAAATAAACAGCATACTGGTGAAGATAGAAAGGGTTCATACGGGAGTGTGTTGCGAGGAATATTTCCAGATTGGGTCCTGGTATTCCTCCCAGAATGTCCTTTACGAGTTCGGGAAGAGTCTGCTGTTGAAGGGATTCGAGATTAATGATAAAGGATTCCTTTTCAGAGGGGATATCTATGCTTGAGCCATCATCATGTGTCCTGGCTGCAAGAGCAAGAACAATGGGTAGATTATCCAGGTTTCTGGTCATGCTCCTCAAAAGGGATTCGGAGCTGTCATCAAGCCACTGAATATCGTCTAAAACAACGAAAAGAGGTTCAGTCTGAGCAAGACCGAAAAAGAACTCCCGCAGTGCTGTAATCGTATTTTCCTGCTTTCCTTCCGGTCCAACCTGATGGTAGAGAGAACCGGGCATATCAATTCCAAGAAGCGCAGAGAGAAATGATACGGTTCTTTCAAGTTCCTGAACCCTGTCCGGATACCCATCTCTTAATTCCGCAGATAGGGTCTGGAATATCCTGTTGAATACGGCAAGATTCTCCCTGGAAGATGAATCCCTCTTCTGCTGGAAATAGACTCTCAGAAATGTGACAAATGGTCCGAAGCTTCGTCTGATGATATCATCGCATCTCAGGTGAATTATTCTGAATCCCTGAGTTTCCAGGATATTACCAGCCTCCCATAGGAGGTGAGATTTGCCGGTTCCCGCTGAAGCTGAAACCAGAAGAACACTACCAGTAGAATCATCAGCCGATTTTTGGGCCAGGTCGATAATTATCTCCAGCTCTTCCTCTCTTCCAAGAAGTTTCCCCTCATAAGGATATCCACCTGATTCAGCAATATTGTTATCAAGCTTGAAGATACTAACCTCATCGGTCATACCCTTGACTCTAACTGAGATTGCTGTGCTTGATCCCGGAGTATTGTTGGCAACAATGTCACTTACATAAATACCTGAATTATTTTCAAACCTCATTATCCGGGCAGCTACATTTATCTGGCTTCCAAGAACTGTATAGGTTCCCATCTGCCTGAAACCCAGAAAACCGGCATACATGGTTCCCGAAGAAATAGCTATTCTGATGGGAAAGGGAGTATAGTTGTATATCTGACGGGCGAAAATCAAAGCACGTTCAAGGTCATTCTCATGAGCTTCCGGAGCTCCAAACAGGATCAGGAAATAGAATCCGTTCGAGTCGTAGTGAACTCCATTGAAAAAACCTCCTGTTTCTACTGAAGACTGTATCACTTCCGGGGCTATTGACCTGATCAACTCCTGGTCATCTTCTTCAGCATCCACTGGAGTCAGGAATACCGGAAATACTCTTCTGAACTCACCATATGGTTCCGAGTTGAGCAATTTCTCGGAAAAAAAGCCTGTTTCGAGAATTCTATCCGGAGTTCGTCCACCCATTCTATCAGCAGTAAAAGTTTCACTTTCAGGAGTTTCATCCCTGCATAAGGCAAAACCTCCCTGTTCAGGTTTTTCAAGAGCCTGAAAGGCCCGTCTTAATGCGTTTCCAGAGAAGAACCATCCTTTTCTTTCTCTTCCGAATATTCCCCAGTCTATTGTTCCATCAGAGCCTCCAGCTTTGAATACGATTCTGGCAGATGAAGATGCCGATGCCAGGGTAAGTTTATTCAGCATCTCTTTTCCAAAAGCTTCAGCCTTTTCAATAGCAGTTCCAGGAAGGATTACAGCAAATGAGTCTCCACTGAATCCGGATACAAAGCCCCCACTCCCCCTGATCATTGACAGGATTCCTCTGGAATAGACCCTGTTCAGTGTATTTGAAAGTACTTCTGCTCCGCTTTTTCCCTGTCTGGAAAGGATTTCAGCCATGGATGCGAAACCTGACACATCGAATATCAGTACGCTTCCGGAAACAGATCCGGAAAGATTGCCATCAGAATAATTCAGTGAAATCAGGCGGGGAACAAGATTAAGCATGTTTTTCCTCCCTGTATTCAAAATACCCCTGAGTATTGAGATATAGCAAATTCACTGGATTTTTCATAGTCTACAGCTATCATCATACCGTTCTTCTTATTATGAAGAACGCCACCGGGTTTCCTATCCAATGGTTTTTTCTGCCTGTAGTGGAATTTGAACAATTAACCCGGTCTCATCATAGGCACTCGTAGCGAAGCGTTGTAGATGGCTGTGTATACAAGGCTTTCGAACGCAGACTCCGGAGGCGTACATTAATAGTACGTCTAGGACGGATGTGTGAGTATAACGCAGTATATGCGGTCATATACATTGCTGCAGTAGAGTGCTTGAGATGAAACCGGGTTAAAGCAACAGGGGGAAGGGCGGCTGCCCTTCCCCCTGTTGACTAACAGATGAAATCAGTCAGATTAGAAAAGTGACTTGATGTCACCCCATGTACTTGATTCGAATGCCGTACATTCACCATAGAGATCAAAGAACATATCGGTTGACCATCCCATATCAGGGTGATCGATAGTACTCACCCAAAGACCTGAGCCATCGTTGTACCAGACGGTGCTGCCGATAACATTATCAAAGAGCATTACGAAGCAGTTGTCTACAACATCGGCCTGGATTTGCATCCAGTAAGTTACTCCATCTGAAAGAACTGGATATGCATCCGCGCTGATTGTGCCGGTGAATTCGTAGACGTCATAAAGGGTGCCACCCGATGATTCCCATTCATCAGCGAAGACGTTAGCAGCGGGAACAGCTTCACTCCATACGACAGTTGCATTGTTGGGATCTTGACTACCATCATCTTCTGCGAAAACGACGTTCATGCCTTCGCCCATTTCCCCTGTCCAGATCATCCATATGACAATCTGATTCAGTTCCCAATCACCGATAAGCACAAAATCATCACAGGCCCAGCGGTCACCGGCACCGTATATACTTACACCGTGTGTGGCATTAGCGACGTCCCAAGTCTGTGAATAGGCTGTGCCATCGATGCCTAAAGGACTACAACCCTCGGTGTGGTTAGAGCCGTTTAGTACTATATCATCAGAAGTGAAAGCAATAGCTACAATTATGACAAGAGCAAAAACGCACATCTTCATAAGAACACTTCCTCTCTTAAAGTATACTTAATTAAGTATCAACTTGAATTTCACAGCATATTTATGAAGATTATCCCGGTATTTCCGGATTACTTCTCAGTCTGCTGCATACCATATGCAATAATAATTAAATCGACAGACTAATGACAACCTCAATAAAAGAAGTGGATGGATAAGGATGTTATCCGTTTATTGATGGTAAGAAAAAGCTGGTGCGGTCAGCAACTATGGTTTTTCTGTTCTTCAATGGAATTGAATTCAATATTGATAAAGGCAGCATATTTCCAATTATTCCAGATACTCATCGAAGGAAATTTGCGTTATTGAATGGATTCATTGAAGCAAGATAATTCAGAATACAATTCCTGAAGCAGAATATTGCCAAACGTTCTAGAATGTACTACAGTACAAATAAGTAAGATTAAGGATCAAGAAGGATCTTGAGAGCAATCATCAGAATTAGAAACACGATGATTCAAGATACGACTCTTAAGAATCTATATACCAATAAGTTGGAAGGAAATATAAACTTGAGTCCGGATATGTCGAAGTTATCTGCAATTGGATTCAATCAAAGCGAACAGGTCCTTATGGAAGAAAGAAGATATCTTGAATCAAAGATTAGCGATTGTTTTGTAAGGCTAAGGATTCTATTCTATAGATCCCTACTCCTGCTTGCCTTTATTTCAATGCCAGTATATGGGACTACGTACTATGTTGATGCTTTAAACGGAAATAATAATAATCCAGGAACCGAGGCTGAGCCCTGGCTAACAATTCAGAATGCTACTGACACAATGGTGGCAGGGGATACGGTATATATAAAACAGGGTATTTACGAAGAGATAGTAGATCTCACAGGAAGTACCGGGGTCGAGGGAAAATCGGGAAATGAAACTGACGGACATATCACCTACGAAAGTTATCCAGATCATAACGCAGTTCTTGATGGTACTGCTTTTCAAGGACAAGGCTGGGGTTGTGCATTCATGTCAGGTAGATGGGCAGAGGGATCTCGTGCAATGGATTATATCAGAATAAGAAATCTCATAATAAGAAATTATCCGGAAGCAGGTATTGAATTTAACAGGGAATCTGACGGCAAAGGGTCTCATCACATTATCCTGGAAGATTTGATAGTGCATAACAATGCCGGTATCGGGATATGTATCTGGGGAGGAATAGAATCTGCAGGAACTACTCATAATATAGAAGTTAATAATTGCGAGTCATACAATAATGGTAATCATGGCTTCAAGTTCAATGGCGATGACGAAGGAGTGATAGACGGAGAGCATATTAATGATTCTATAATAGAAAACTGCATATCCCATGACAATCTCTTCATTGGAATACATGCCTCGACAGGGAATTACAACATCACCGTGAGAAATAACACGTGCTACAACAATGGACGACAGGGTATTGCCGCCCATGAAATTTGGGATTCTGTATATGAGAATAACACAGTCTACGGAAATGGAACAAGTGCTGGGGATGAGAATGAAGGAATAATCATTTGGAATTCTAAAAATATGATTATCCGGTGTAACAGGATATATGACAATCCGGGTTATGGTTTAAGGTTCTGGGAAGACCTGGTAGATACCGGATCTTCACCTACTATTGAAAACAACGTTATCTTCAACAACACAGAAGGGGGAATAGGGATTTACACAGATGTGTATAATGGGAAAATTTACCACAATACTATCGCCTTGAATCAAGGTACAGGACTCTATATTACCACTTCGGTTTCTGGACATGATATAAAAAATAATATTGTTTATCAAAATTCTGATCAATTGATGCCTGGCAACGAAAATACATTTGATTATAACCTGTACTACCCGGACGTATCATTCATCGGCAAAGGGCCAAATTCAATTACAGGAGACCCTTTATTTGTGGACCCATCGTATCCAATATATGATTTTCATCTTCAATCAACTTCTCCTGCAATTGATTTGGGGACTGATGTAGGAACTAATACTGATATTGAAGGCACTTTGAGGCCTCAAGGTGCTGGATACGATATCGGTGCATATGAATATTATTCAACATCTTTGTATGATGACTTAAATGGAGCAGTATCTTTGAATATTGCTCTTTATCGGAATCTCCCAAATCCGTTTAATCAGCTAACATGGATAGCCTATGAGATTCCAACCTCCTGCGATGTACTCCTCGAAGTATTTGATGTCACGGGACGAAAGGTTGATACTCTTGTTGACGGCTGGCAGAATCCCGGAGTCCGGAATGTCGTATGGAACGCGAGTGGAGTTACTTCGGGCGTCTATTTCTACAGATTCTCAGCACAGGGAGAAAACATCGTACGAAAGATGATTGTTCTCGAATGAAGAATACATAGAGCTTCATGTGCACTGAAGTTGTGTATCCCCAGTGAATTGCTGCATAGAAACCGCCTGGTATTTATCCGCCTGACATCAGGTGGATTATGTCTACAGTTGCTTCATCCGGGATTTCTGTTGAATCGTACTTATCCCTCGGAATGAGTACACCGTTAATCCGTGCGATAAGAAGGGGGAAGAGGTAATTCATTTCCTTAATAACATCACGGACGGTTTTACCTTCATACCAGTCGAGTGTTAATCCATTAACGGTTATCATGATTGTTGAACAGGCGGGAACGTAATCAGTTCCCGCCCTTTATTCGATTAGCCTCCGTGCTTCCTGACAAGCTCGATTACATCGGGGAAATCCACTCCGAGTTCCATGAGCTTGGCGACAGTCGGAACACCATTATTTGTCCAACCCCTGCGCCTGTATACTGCATCCAGCAGATGTTCGTACTGTGCTTCCCTGTATTTGCGCGTATGGGCAACCTTCTCTTCAGAGGACATTCCCGTGGGATCGATGCCCGCGTCTTCGCGAAGCTGAGTGTCGTACCTTTCCTGACGTGATTCATATTCCTCGACTGTGACAGGGCCTGCGGATCTGTAAGGTATTACATCATGTTCGCGTCTGCCGAAGCCCATTTTCAGGTTGAACACTCGCTGGAAGTTGTAAACTTTCTCGGACATCCTTATCAGGCTGTCCATGGTCTGAGGTTTCCCTGTTACACCTTCAAAGAACTCGCAATACCCCTGGACGTGTGCCGGGACTTTCGCCGGTTCATCTGTTTCAGCGTTATCCGAAGGTTCAACATCGTTCCACGGAAGTTTGCATAAACCGCAAAGGCCGAACCAGGTTCTCCACATGGGGAAGTAATGAAGGGCTTCCGCCTTATCCTCAAAGGTTGGTATCTGTTTGTTAACCATGTCCATGAAGATGAGCCATGCTTCATCATGCTGGGCGCCTTTAAGGGCTATGCCGTAGCCGCCCTGCTGGGCAAGGGATTCCTTGGTCACATATTCCGAATATTCCATACCCTTGGCTTCCATGCCGATGTCAAACACAAAACCCGGATCAGCACCGAAATTATCTACGAAGTACTTCTTCATGTAGCGGATGCCCTTACCGGCAATAAGACCGAAGCCTTCGCCTCGACCTATCTGGTGAAGAAGCTCAAGAACTGCTTTTTTGGCTCCGAAGGGGATTTCAAGCCCTCCGGTTTTCTCCTTATCAAGAACACCTGCTTCGTAACATTCCATGACAAAGGATGTTCCTGTTGAGAAGGAGATCGTATCAAGTCCGTACGTATCGCAGTAGAAGTTGTACTCGGCAACGAAATAAGGATCGAAGATTCCCATATTGGATGAACCGCCAAGTGTTTC
>JAIOQY010000187.1 GCA_021108435.1 Candidatus Aegiribacteria sp. | reverse complement strand
TTCTGAAAGATCGTGAAGCGGATGAACTTCTTGGAATAATTGAAATGCTGGAAACAGGCATAGCCCCTCCAGGTTATGAGAGCGTTATGCCTTCAGTATCTCTCGAGGAACTGCCGAATATTCAGTTCCGGTACGCCTCCCTCCGAGCGGAGTATGAAATGGCACTTGAATTGACAAGCGCTATCCATATCAGCCTTCAGCAGGCCATAGCAGATGAAAACCGCGAGAATCCTTCAGTGCGCGTACTTGATCCGCCAAGGCATCCAGGCTGGAAAAGCAGGCCCAAAAAGCTCTATATCTGGATAGAGGTCTTTGCTGTTGCGTTTATTTTCCTGTTCGGTTTTCTGATTGTCAGAGAAAATATCCATTCTCTGAAAATGGAAAAGCCGGAGGAATGGCAGGTCTGGCAAAAGTTATTCCGGGAGATCAGGAGAGATCTGAAATTCCGTAAAAGCAAAAGACTGTAGTTATTTTTCGGACGAAGCTTCTTCAATGAATTTTCTGTAGGCGTTATATCGATCCACGTTGATTGTTCCGTTTTCAAACGCTGCTTTTACCGCACAGCCGGGTTCTGACATATGAATACAGTCCCTGAATCTGCATTTCCCGATAAACGGGAGAAATTCCGGAAAGCAGAACTGAAGTTCATTTCCAGGGATATTCTCAATTGAGAACATTCTCAGTCCCGGTGTATCGATTAGAGTTGTTTTCTCCTCAAGCAGAACGAGCCGCGCCGAAACGGTTGTGTGCTTTCCCTTGCTGGTCTTTGGATTGAGTCCGCCGATTCTGAGGTCCAGAGAGGGATTGTAACATTTTGCAAGTGAAGTCTTTCCCGAACCGCTCGGTCCTGTCATAACAACCGTTGCCCCTTTGATGTGCTGAAGCAGCAGATCGGCACCCGATCCTGTTTCACAGCTCAGGGGGAAAACAGGATAACCCGCACCGCCCTGACCGTATACTGTCAGAATCTTCTCTTTCAGGCTCCTGTCAGCATCACCAGTGCAAAGATCCATCTTATTCAGTACAATTGTTGCCGGAAGCTTTCTCCATTCGGTGGATACCAGAGCTCTATTAACGAATCCTGCGCTGAATCGAGGATTCTTGAGTGAAACCATGACAAGAACCCTGTCAACATTTGCGGCTATGATCTGAGTGGATCTTCCGAGAGGGGAAGGGCGCTGAAGAATACCGCTTCTCGGAAGAATTTCCTCAACAAGCACCTGATCATCAACACGTACGGCATACGCATTATCCCCCGGTACAGGTTTCATTCCATGGTAAACCCGACCGGCGGATATAGCGCTTATCTCATTTCCCTGTTCATCAATGATCAGCACACCTCTCCTCCCGACGGAGGAGATCCTGCAGGCAAAGCGCGTCTGTTTCAGAAGGTTACTCCGGACGAGTCCGGTCTGATAAACCTTACAATATGCTCCCCTTCTCGTCCCCAGCCGAGTATTTCTCTGACCATCTTTTCCATATAAGCGGAGTCAGATAAAAGCTGCTCGATTTCCGTATTCATCATATCCACCTGCTGCTGCAGGCTGTCAATTGAAAGAGAGATATTCTCAATATCATTCCGGAGCTTCGTCAGAGAGATGAAACCATGTCTGTTGAAAACCAGGATCACTACGACAAGGACAAAAACAAAGACCAGTATTACATAGAACAGCCTTCGATTTCTTCCCGTCTTTTTCAAGTTAATCCCCTGACGAAAGAGGCAGGATGTCGATTCCCCTGAACAGCGCCTGGTCGCCAAGATCTTCTTCTATACGAAGAAGCTGATTGTATTTGGCAACCCTGTCAGTTCTGCAGGCGGAACCTGTCTTGATGAGTCCTGAATTCACAGCTACGGAGAAATCACTGATGAAAGTATCTTCGGTCTCTCCGCTTCTGTGGCTGATAAATGTCTTCCACCCGTTTCTGTGAGCAAGATTGACCGTGTTCATGGTCTCCGTTACGGTACCTATCTGATTAAGTTTAATAAGTATTGCATTTGCGGCTTCAGTCCGTATCCCTCTGTGCAGCCTTTCCTCATTTGTAACCAGCAGATCATCACCGACTATGAGAATACTCTGTCCCAGCTGCCTGGTCATGAGTTCCCATCCGGACCAGTCATCTTCAGCAAGCCCATCTTCAATACTTACGATTGGGAAGCTGCGGACAAGCTTCTCCCAGTAGGAGACCATCTCTTCTGAAGTGAGGCCGGAGGGGTCACACCCGTGCATATAGTATTTACCGTCATGGTACATCTCGCTGGCTGCGGGATCAAGAGCCAGAAAGATATCTTCTCCCGGTGTGTATCCGGCATCAAGGATCCCCTTCATTATGAAATCAAGAGCCGCTTCATTTGAAGGCAGATCCGGAGCCAGGCCGCCTTCATCCCCTACGGTTGTTGGAAGCCCCATGTCAGAGGATTGTTTTCTCAGTGCGTGAAAGATCTCGGTACCTGCCTGAAGCGCTCTGCTGAATGTTTTGAAACCCGCGGGTACAATCATGAACTCCTGAAGATCTATTGGGTTTGACGCATGTTTTCCACCATTGAGAATGTTCATGCCCGGCACCGGAAGAAGCCTTGCGGAAGGGCCACCCAGATATCGATACAGAGGAAGCCCCAGATGGCTGGCAGCAGCTCTGGAGACGGCCATTGAGACAGCAAGTGTAGCATTCGCGCCCAGCTTTTCCTTATTAGCAGTACCGTCAAGCTCAATCATGATCCTATCAACGCGAGCCTGATTCAGAGCGGAGAGTCCTGATATTTCAGGCGCTATCAGCATTTCTATGTTCTCAACAGCTTTAAGAACACTCTTTCCCCCATAAGCTTCTTCTCTATCCCTTAATTCAACGGCTTCGTGTTCACCGGTTGAGGCGCCGCTCGGGACGGAAGCTCTGCCCCATCCGCCGTTGAGGAGGAAAACCTCAGCTTCAACGGTTGGATTTCCTCTTGAGTCAAGTATTTGCCGAGCGCGAATCTCTACAATATCAGGCATCGATGATCCTTTCCGGTAAAATAGTTAAGAGCACAATCATCAAATATACTGTTTCGCGGGGAATATCATGAAAAAGAGAATCTGTTAACTCCTCTGGAGATGTATTCGCCTATTATGCTTTCAGGCGTTCTTGTTTCAAGTATATCCAGAAATGCCTCAGCAACCGCCGGATCAAACTGAGAGCCGATGTTTTTCCGTATTTCACTGAGCGCGTACTTAACTCCTGGAGCTTTTCGATAGATTCTGTCGGAAGTCATAGCATCAAAGCAGTCAGCAACAGCAAGAATTCGGGCGTGATGTGGGATGTTTTCTTTTTCGAGACCAGATGGATATCCTCCACCATCGTACCGTTCATGATGATACCTTACAATATTGATAAAACTACCAAAAGCTGTGACAGGTCTCAGGATTCTATAACCGGTTTCAGGATGCATTTTGATAATATCGTATTCTTTAGATGTAAGTTTTCCTGTCTTGTTCAGTATTGACTCGGGTATGCCGATCTTGCCAATGTCATGCAGCAGCGCCGCATGGTGCAGAAGCTTGATTTCTCTGACAGGAAGATGCAGGTGAGATGCAATCGCCATTACATAAGCCGCTACATTTCTTGAATGGTTGCTTGTATATGGATCTTTCGCGTCAACCGCGCTGGCAAGAGCGAAGATAGCCTGGGTATAATTCGTTTCACTTGATTCGAATAAATAGGCGTTGCTGAGAGCCATTGCCGCATGTCGCACAAGAATTGACAGATAGGAGCTGTCATGAAAGAGTATTTTCTCATGAGACCAGTTCGCAAGGACCATCATTCCTTTTAAACTCCCGAATTTGCTCAGATCAAGAATTTCAAGATTCGGATCAGATTCCCAGTCAGCAACTCTGGCGCAGGCAAACGAATCTCTAATACCGCTATCGAGGTATTGACTGACAGTTACAGGTTCCTGAGTCTGTTCAAGGAGTTCACGAAGGTTGGAGTTGAGGATCTTCTCAGGTATATCAGATCTGACCATAGTGTAACTCAAGGGGAGCATATCCTTCCCGCTGAGAAAGACACCAAACAGATCAAACGGAATCATCGTTCTCAGTCCTTTGACAATAGATGCCAGCACATGCTTTGTATCAAGTGAAGATGAAAATTCTCCCGCAAGAATGTTCACCTGTGCCAGGTTTTCAGCATGGCCGCGAAGATTTGAAGTAAGCCTGTAGTTCATTAACTGATTCCCGGCTTGTGCCGCGAAAAGACCCAATAACTTAAGATCTCTGACTGTGAAAGAGGCTGGTATTGAAGATCTGGCGACCATGCAGACCCCAAGGTTACCATCAGGACTGGGTATGGCAGCAGCCATGAGAGATGATACTGCAGAGTTCTCCGGAAGGGGAAGATCAGTGTATTCCCCTGCAAGAATACCTCCTTCAACGTTTAGAGCTTTTCGGCTGAAAGATTTCCATTCATTGTCAGTGAGAAGATCTTCTTTCCCAAATTCACAGATTTTAGCAACACTGCTATCACCCGGTGTACTCGCAAGATATATTCTTGCGGAGTCTCCTCTGAATGTGTGCTCCAGCGCTTGAACAAGAGTTTCCAGAAATGCCTGACGGGAGTGTTTCGAGATATTGATGTTCACCGTAAGATTGTAAAGATCCTTAAGTTCCGGAGAGGGAAGAACCGACAGCTGTTTTTTCCGGAACTCAAGGGCTCTTCCAACAGTCTGGCTCAGCTCCACCATCGAGAAAGGCTTGGTTATGAAGTCAAAAGCACCCCTCTGTATAGCATCTTTTGCAAGGTCGATTGATCCGTGACCGGTAATCAGAATAACCAGGGTATCGGGATACTTTACACGAATTTCAGAAGCCAGCTCCAGCCCGCCCATATCCGGCATCATAATATCACTGAGGACAAGGCTGAAAGAGGTAGTCTGCATGGTTTTCAACGCTATGCTGCCGTTCTCCGCTTCATCGATTTCGAAATCCTGCAATTCAAGGACTTCTCTGCAGAGTGTTCTGATAGAAATATCATCATCGACAACAAGAATTCTGGCGTTTTCACTCATCCTGATGTTTACCTGTATCCCTCTGAATATTGTACTGTTTCATCCTCGCAAGAAGAGTAGTTCGTTTCAGTCCGAGCATGTTCGCTGTGCTGGTTTTATTTCCACCGCTCTTCTTCAGCGCATTAATGATATAGTGCTTTTCAATGCTGTTCAACAGTGAGTCTAAATTCATCTGCTCCGCTGTAGGAGTCAGATCGGGAAGATCTTCTTTCGAGTATGTGATTCTGTCCGGAAGATCATGCAGCTCTACCTGTTCGCTATCACATAGAACAGATGCTCGCTCCATGGTATTTTCCAGCTCACGCACATTGCCAGGCCAATTGTAGGACAGAAGTGCTGAAACAGCGTTTGAGGAAAGAGAAAGTTTTTTTGAGTGCTCCGAACCTGACATTCTCGAAAGGAAAAATTCCGAAAGCGGCAGAATATCATCAGTCCTCTGTCTGAGTGGAGGTATGTGGATCTCAATTACATTCAACCTGTAATAAAGATCCTCTCTGAAAGTTTTGTTGCTGATGGCCTGTTCAAGATTCATATTCGTCGCCGCGACCAATCTGACATCTGTTTTAATAATATCAGAGCTTCCTACCGGAGAAAATTCACCGTTTTGAAGTACCCTGAGGAGTTTAACCTGCATGGCCAGGCTCATATTGCCGACCTCATCAAGGAAGAGTGAGCCTCCATCCGCTACATGAAACCTGCCGTGAGATGTAGTTATCGCACCGGTGAAAGCTCCTTTTACATGCCCGAACAGCTCACTCTCCAGAAGTCCTTCTGGAATTGCGCCTGAATTGACGGAGACGAATTGCTGTTTTGAGCGTCTGGAATTGCGGTGAATTGCTCTTGCTATCAATTCCTTACCTGTGCCGCTTTCTCCTGTAACAAGAATTGTGCTCTCCGCTTTCCCCACCCTCGTGACCATATCCAGGATTTCTTCCATGCAGGTACTCTGGTAGACAATCTCATAAAGATCCTTGTATTGATGCCTTTTCTTCGAGGATTTCAGAGTGTTGCTGACCGAGTTTATCAGAGCTCCGGTAGTGAATGGTTTGGGCAGGTAATCAACCGCGCCTTTGCGGATAGCTTCCTTTGTACTCTCGATACTGGCGTAACCTGTTATCACTATCACCGGAAGGAAAGGATATTTAGCTCTGACTATATCCAGAATTTCAATGCCGGAGATGTCAGGAAGCCTGATATCAGTGATAATGAGGTCAAAGTTGTTCTTCTCTCTGAGCATACGAAGGGCAGCTCTCCCGCAGTTAGCCGTATCACATTGATATCCGGACAACTCAAGAGTTCTCTTGAGAGAAGACGTAATTGATACTTCATCATCGATTACCAGTATTCTGCTTTTCTTCGTATTATTCATATTCATGATGTATGTATGGTAACACAATCCCGAGAGATGTCAATATTTTGACGAAGAGTCACAAGACCAGTAAAGCTATGCTTGTAACAGGAATCTTTCTTTCCTTGCTCTTCCTTATTTCTGCCTCCTGCAGGAGTAGACCTGAAGAAGGGGAGATTATCATTCGGGCGATAGATGTTCTGCCGAAACACACCGTTTCCACCGAACTGCCGGGTTCTGACAGCTCTTCAATTTCCCCTGATCAAATTAGTGTTATTGCGATGGATGATTCTGTTGATACAATTCTTACACCTGATTCGTTGATAACTCTTCCGGATTCACTGATACCTGATACGTTAGAGATTCCCCGGACTGATTCCATTGTACAGGAATATCAATGGAACAGATTAGCTGTAGAGATCAACGGTTCCATTTATGTCAGCCTTCAGGATGAAGTTGAATATTCTGATATCCTCGGCGCTCACATCGTGCGATGTATGTGGTGGGACACAGATCCATGGAAAGGTATGAACGCAGGAGATTCTCTCTATGTGCTGTACGGCGTGACCGGCAGGGAAAACCAGGTTGTTGCGCTTCATTATGTGCCAAAGGAAGGCACTTCGAATAATCCATTGTCAGTATACAGTTTCCGGATGACAGGTGATAACTGGGCATCACATTATTATGCTGATGGGACTGAAGTCATGCGGTTCCTGAATTACATGCCGATCACCACATTTGAAGAAATGACCGGTCCCTACGGTGAACCCAGAGGTAATCACAGCCATGCCGGAGTAGACTACAAAGCTCCCGAAGGCACACCGGTACGAACCTGCAGAGGTGGAACCGTGACAAGGACAGACTGGAATTATGAGTATAATGGACATTGCGTGGAAATCAGTATTGGTATCGGTTATTCAGAGATTTTTCTTCACCTGAACGCAATTGCAGACGGTGTTGTTTCCGGTGTAACGCTTCAGAGGGGAGATACAATCGGCTATGTAGGAACAACCGGAAGAACATCAACTTCACCTCACCTGCATTATCAGATAAACGATGAGAACGGTAATCCAATCGACCCATACCTGTTTTACAGTTCTCACCGGAGGAATCTCCCTGTCTCTGATATGGATGCTTTTTTACGATTCCGGGATATGTGTGACGAACAGATACAAGGAGCAGTGGAATGAGCGGAATCACAGTAATTACACTGAACTGGAATGGTAATGAAGTATTGCATGATATGATCAACTCTCTTGCTCCGCAATTGATAGAGCTGCAGGCCAGACTGATTGTTCTGGATAACTGTTCCACGGATGGTTCCGACAGAGCTGCGGAAAGGGATTTTGGGGAAAGATCCTGGTTTTCCCTGCTGAGAGCGGAGAAAAATCTTGGTTTTGCGGCTGGAGCGAATCGTGTTATTAACAATACCGATGATGAAATACTTGTTCTGGCAAACAATGATACGATTTTCACCCCTGGAAGCCTGAAATTGCTTGTTGATGCTCTTGAGAGACATCCGGAAGCAGGCATGACCGGACCCCGACTTCTATGGCCCGACGGATCACTTCAACCATCCATGAGAGATTTTCCTTTTCCTGGAAAACTGATAAAAGAGCATCTGCCTTTTCTTAAGAAGAAAACAGCGATTCACTCTTCACATCTGAAGGAGAAGAAGGTTGACTGGCTTGTAGGAGCAGTCATGGCGTTTCGCAGAGAAGCTCTATTGGATACAGGGTTATTCGATGAAGACTATTTCTTTTATCATGAAGAGACAGATCTGCAGTACAGATTGAACAGATCCGGCTGGGAAGTGTGGTTTGTTCCGGATGCTCAGGTTGTTCACCTGGAAGGAGTAGCGGCTCGTCAGATGTTTGGACAGGAAACATGGCTGAGGTATATTCCGGAGAAAATGCGATTTCTCAGAAAACATGGAAAGTACGGCGCTGTAACCGGTTTCAGAATTTTTATGACCATGCTTCATTCTTGCAGGCTGTCTGCCGGACTGTTTAAACCAGGTAAGCGAAAACAAGATATCCGCTATACCGTACCGTATTGTCGGAAAGCTATAAGGTTGACATGGAAAAACAATTGAGTTTGAGGCAGCGCAGGAAACACAAGGCATTCAACATCGATCAGGAGCATAATGGCAGTAATTCTCGGGCTTAATTGTTACAAACATGATGCAGCGGCCGCACTGCTGATTGACGGAAAACTTGTTGCCGCCGCTGAGGAAGAACGATTTCGAAGAATCAAGCATTACGCGAATTATCCTGAAAAAGCAGTGGATTATGTGCTTGAAAGCGCTTCGATCAGTCCTTCCGAAATTGATCATATAGCTTTCTATATGCTTCCCGGTCTTGTTATGCGGGAGAATATCTGCTACAGCAGAAATTACCTCCTGAAGAACGGAGGATTCTACTTTCTGCTTTCACAGCTGAACGGCGCAAGAAAAATGCGTGCGATCAATACAATCCTTTCTGATCATCTTGGGAGTTCTCTAAAAGCGAGGGTCAATTTCGTTGAGCATCATATCGCTCATGCTGACGCTGCCTGCTACTGTTCAGGATTCGAATCAGCTGCTGTTCTGACAATGGATGGAGTCGGAGAAAGAGACACCAGCATACTTGCGAGTTTCACGCCTGCCGGAATGGAGATACACTCTTCTTCAAGATTTCCCAATTCACCTGGAATTTATTACAGCGCAGTTACGAAACATCTCGGTTTCATACCTGATAATGACGAGTATAAAATTATGGGGCTTTCCAGCTATGGAGAACCGGAATTTCTGGAAATCTTCAGGAGAATAATCAGCAGCAGCAAAGGCAGAATATACCTGAACACAAGACTTCTGGATATTCACATGGGAGTTCATACATCCAGCTTCGGAGCGGAAGTGCAGAAAATCATCGGTCCTCCGAGAATACCGGGAACCTTGATTACTTCTCTTCACAGGAATATCGCATGTTCCGCGCAGAAAGCTCTGGAGGAGGTAGGTCTTTCGCTGGTCGGGTACCTTTCGGAAGTATCAGGATTGGACAGGCTGGTAATTTCAGGAGGCGTCGGTCTGAACTGTGTAATGAATGGACTGATTGAGAAGAAATCCGGTTTTAATGAAACGTATCCCCTTCCCGCAGCACATGATGCCGGGACTTCCATAGGAGCGGCAGTCTACATTCACCGGAAGAACTATCCGGAAATCACTCTTGTTCCGCCTTCCAGCATGTATCTTGGTCCTGAATTTCCCGAAGAGGAGATTCGCGAAGCATTAGAAATGGCCAGGATCGGATGGAGCAGACCTGATAATCCTGCGGACAGAACCGCGGAGCTGATCGAACAGGGAAAGGTTGTGGGACTGTTCAACGGGAGAATGGAATTCGGTCCAAGGGCTCTTGGCAACAGATCCATTCTCGCCGACGCCCGGAGAGCAGACATGAAGGATATTGTAAACAGGGTTGTGAAGCATCGAGAATCATTCAGACCTTTCTGTCCAAGCTGCCTGGAGCAGAAGGCCCATGAGTATTTTGAAGGATGTACCATTGCCAGATATATGAACAAGACTTATCCTGTGCTTCCCGATAAAATCAGCGATATTCCCTCCGTAACTCACGTTGATGGAACAGCGAGGGTCCAGACTGTAACAAGAGAGATCAATCCTTTCTATTATGATGTGATAGAAAGTTTCTACAGAAGGACAGGGGTCCCTGTTATCCTGAACACATCATTTAATGTAAAGGGAGAGCCCATAGTAACAACACCCGTTGACGCCATACGCTGTTTCTATGGAACGGGCATTGATGCGCTGGTAATGCCACCCTTCCTTATTGAGAAGGAACCCGGCGAACGGAATTGATGGAATATCCGGTGACAGCAGAACGTATTGAAGGAGATTGTTTTGGTTACTGCGCTCGGTAGAGGAACAGTTCTTGTCGCTGATGAGAACCAGGAGAGGGCTGAGGATCTGAAAACCCGGATCTCAATTATGGGATACAGCGTCAGTATCCAGTCCGACGCAAGGGGAACTCTTCGTCGAATCAGATCCCGATCTGTCAATGCAGTCGTGATTTCAGCGACTATCGGTGATATGCATATGTCAGGATTTCTTGAGACGCTGCAGAAAGCGAACCTTGCAGCAGGGGTTGTTATTCATGGCAGGACCATAGGCGCGTTCGATGCAATCTCCTGGATGAAATCCGGCGCAGTAGATATTCTGTTGAATATAAACGATACTCAGGCCCTGCAGGCCGCAATACAAAGAGCGTTTTCCTTTTCAATCAGATTTGTTGAAAGCAGTTCAGTATCGGAATCAAAGAATACTCTGCAAACCTCCCAGCTTCTTTATAGAAGCCGTGTTATGGGTGAGGTTGTCAGGAAAGCCAGACGCGTTGCTCCTGTGAAGGCAACCGTCCTCATCACCGGTGAGAGCGGAACGGGGAAAGACGTACTTGCCCGTCAGATTCATGCTCTCAGCGGAAGGACAGGGTCATATCTTGCTCTTAACTGTGCAGCGATACCCGGCACTCTTCTTGAGGATGAACTGTTCGGACATGAAAAAGGAGCTTATACAGGTGCTGATCTGCAGCGGGAAGGCAAATTCGAAGCCGCCTCCGGGGGGACTCTTCTTCTTGACGAAGTAGGAGAGATACCACTTGATATTCAGGTTAAACTGCTTCGTATTCTTGAGGATAACGAAGTCACAAGACTTGGAAGCAATAAGTCTCACCCCATTGATGTGAGACTGATCGCCGCAACAAATACCGATCTCAAATCAGCTGTCAGAAAAAGAACATTCAGAGAAGATCTTTACTATCGTCTGAAGGTTGTTGAAATCCACATCCCACCGTTGCGTTCACGAAGAAGTGATATCCCGATGCTTGCCATGTCGTTCCTCAGGGAAGCAGCCGATAAGCACGGACTCCCTCTTCCCTCGATTACTCCCGATGCTCTTGAGCATCTTGTATCATTCAGCTGGCCCGGAAACGTGCGTCAGCTGCGAAACCTCATGGAAAGTCTTCTGATCATATCAGGCAGCAGAATAAGCGTTAAGGAACTTCCATCGGAAATAGCCGGGGCATCATCGGGGAAAACCGCTGTTCTTCAGGCGGAACTGCCTGTTTCCCTTGATGAACTGGAAGACCTGGCCATCAGGAAAACACTTGAGCTTACAGGTGGAAACAGAACAAGAGCCGCAGATCTGCTGGGTATTGGGCGCCGTACACTTCAGCGAAAACTCAAGGAAATGTAGAATTATTACACATTCATGTTGAATGAGAAATTTGGAGGTTGAAATGAAAGTCGTTAGATCCGGAGAACTATTTCCGAGGAAGTACAAGCTGGGAATACTGGCTCTGGGAGTTTTGCTGTGGTTCCTTCTCGGGGGACCGTTCTACATTGTTGATCCGGAAGAAGTGGGAGTAGTGCTTACTTTTGGCAGATATACTTCCACAACGGAACCGGGTTTTCACTTCAAATGGCCCTGGCCTGTTCAAAGGGTGTACAAACCGGCTGTAAATATCGTGCAGCGCATCGAAATTGGATTCAGAACTCTTACCGAAGACCCGCCTTCATACAAGAGCTTCACGAATGACCGTGAAATGCTTGCTGAAGCACAGATGCTCACTGGTGACGAGAACATCATCAACCTTGCCGTTATTGTTCAGTTCAGGATCAACAGCGCCACCGATTACCTCTTCAATGTTCGTGATCAGTATGGCACACTGAGGGACATAGCTGAATCCAGCACGAGACTTGTTGTTGGAAATAATGCGATTGACGCCGTTCTGACCACCGGGAAGCTGGAGGTTCAGAACAGAATAATGGATCTCATTCAGTATCTGGCAGATGAATATGAAATGGGCGTACATATTGTCGCTGTCCAGCTTATGGATGTCCAGCCTCCCCAGGAAGTATCCGCTGCGTTCAAGGATGTAGCTACAGCAAGGGAAGATATGCAGGCATACATCAACGAATCAGAAAGTTACAGGAACCAGAGAATACCGGAGGCACTTGCGGATTCTGTCGTAGTGGTGAATGCCGCAATGGGATACAGCGCCGGAAGGGTAAACGTGGCATTAGGAGAAGCCTTCAGATTCACAGCGGTAGCCGAGGAGTACCGAAAGAGTCCGGGAGTAACAGCCGTGAGACTTCATCTCGAGACTCTCACAACCCTTCTTGAAAATGTTAATGTAACCGTTGTTGACGAATCGGCCGGTGCTCTCACGCATTACAATCTTACGGGAGGTGAGTAATGAAACGCGTCAAGCATATAATTTACGGACTCGCGGCGCTTTTCATCCTGCTGGTTATTACCGGAGCATTCTTCACCATCTCTGAAACCGAACAGGCCGTGATTCTTCAGCTTGGAAATCCTGTCAGGGTAATTGTAGGCGATCGTACTCCGGAGGAAATTGCTGAACTTGGACTCTGGATGGAAGAAAACGCACAGGGAGTTGCCCTGAGCCAGGGAGCGGGACTCTACTTCAAAATACCTTTCATTCAGCAGGTGAAAATATTCGACGATAGAATTCTTGAATACGATGATCCTCCTGCTGACGTTGTCACAAAGGACAAGAAACATATAAAGGTCGACTGCTACGCCAGATGGAGAATAGAAAACCCCCTTCTGTTTCTCAGGAGCGTTCGCTCGGAAAACGGAGCAATGTCCCGCCTTGATGATTTAATCTATTCCATGATCAGGCAGGAACTCGGCAAGAGCAATCTGATTCAGATCGTAAGAAGCACAAACGATCCGATTGGTCTTGATGACTATGTATGGCTCGTCAACACCGTGGCTTATACAGACACTCTGGCGGATATCGTCATCGATGAAGAAGGGGAAATTCAGGAGACCATAAGGCTCATAAGAATGACTCCGATGCAGGGCAGAATCGCGATACTCGAAAGAGTAACGAATACCTGCAGGCGGATGGCCAGAGAGTACGGCATACACATCGTAGATGTTCGGATTAAGCGGGCGGACCTTCCTGTTGAGAACCAGATTGCCGTCTTTACAAGGATGCAGGCGGAGAGGAACCGGATCTCAACCAGATACCGCGCGGAGGGCAGAAGAATGTCCAACGTTATCATCGCTAACACTGACCTCAGGGTAGATTCAATACATGCAGGTGCCAGCAGGGAGGCTCTTGAATACAGAGGAATCGCCGATAGTACCGCAGCGGCCATATACGCGAATGCTTACAACAGTTATCCCGATTTCTACGGTTTCGTAAGATCGCTTGAGGCTCTGGAAACTATCATGAACAGCAACGGTCAGATAATCGTGGGAACCGATGGTATTTTCGAATATCTTGTCTCTGCCCCTGGCAGGTTCCTTTAACAGCTTTTAGAACAGGCGGTAGCCCATGAGTGATATCTTTGACGATGACAGGTACTGCTTCGTCTGCGGAGAGAAAAATCCTCATGGACTCCGCCTGAATCCCGAAGGAAAAGACGGTAAGGCGATAATCCTCTGGACGCCTGAAAAAAGACATCAGGGTTATACAGGCATAGTTCATGGCGGGCTTCTTTCAACAGTTCTCGACGAGTCGATGGCGTACGCCGCTATGAGCGTTGGAGGATTCTGCGCTACAGTTGAGATAGCGGTCAGGTTCAGAAAAAAAGTGATTACGGGAGAAACTGTGACCGTAGAAGCGGAACTGATAGAACAGCGCGGAAGAATTATGAAACTTCAGGCTTCCCTTTTCCAGGAGGGTATTGAGAAAGCTTCCGCCAGGGCTACCTTCATTTCGGTTCCAGGCGAAAGACAGGGATAGTTGAATCCTCCCCGTGTTCTGCTTACGGGAGCTTCGGGAAGACTTGGATCGGCAATAAGGGAAGACCTGTCTGAGCAATGGAATATCAGGCCTGTATCCGGAAGCGGACGAATGAAGACGGAAGCATTTGATCTTCTGTCTTTGAAAGACATGAAGCGGCTTCTCAACCAGGATTTTGATCTCATAGTTAACACTGCCGCCATATCCGAACCATCCGAATGTAATCGTAATCCGGTGAAATCCTGGAGACTTAATACATTATGGCCTCGCCGGCTGGCCATTCACTGTGCTGCTCAATCAATTCCCATGATTCATTTTTCAACCGATCTGGTCTACAGCGGAGGGATACCTCCATATACCGAAAGCTCTCCTGCGGTTCCATCATCTCTGTATGGCTGGACCAAACTCATCGCAGACAGGTTCGTACTCAACCGATATCCGGAAGCTCTCATAATCAGAACCTCTGTGTTGTGCGGGGAAGTGAATTCGACCAGAACGACTTTTTCTCAGGACATTCTGGCAGGAAGAGTGCGGAATGTATATG
Organism: Candidatus Aegiribacteria sp.; assembly: GCA_021108435.1. Taxonomy (NCBI): domain Bacteria; kingdom Pseudomonadati; genus Candidatus Aegiribacteria; species Candidatus Aegiribacteria sp. The sequence continues at coordinate 14,942 of JAIOQY010000187.1, read as the reverse complement.
TGGACTGCTGGAGAAATCACACTCCCATCCACGGGCTTGCGGTTATTCTTCCCGACCTTCTGGAAAGATCTTTTTCCGGAATACAGATCGTCGCTGGAAAGTATGCCCAGTCGCGGTCGGCTTACGCCGAAGAACTACTCAGGAATGCGGGAAAAGATCCGTCAGACTTGATCCTGACCTACGCCCCCCCGAACGCCCCCTCAAAACTCCACCTCCAGGGACGTACCACACTTCTTCAACTTACAGTACCTTATACTTACAAAAATATAAAATAATACGTATTGTATTCCAAAATTCTGTTTTTAATACCGCATTCATGCAATAAGATTTGCGACTCAGGGAGTTAATTTCCTGTCTCTGTGGATGACTTTTCTGAAGAATTTTTTCCAGAATATTTGAAATTTTCCATAATCAGTCCTCACCAGACCCATCTGAATATTCAAGCATCAGAAGAGAATCAGTTATTGCTACAATTTGCTGGGCAGTCTTTCTACTACTGGAAGATTTTCCAGATTATCCATCGCAATATTATTCATATCTGTCCTTAAATACTTCCTTCTTGTAACGCTAACTTTCTCACCTAGAGTATTTTCACCCATATCATCTTGATACATAGTGAAAACTTTCTGTCCCTTATCGTCGATTTTAGCAATCATGCTTTCTCTAGGAATATCCATTTCTCTGAACGGCGGCAAAGAATCTGTGATAATCCTTCTTGCTCTGAAAAAAGGGATTTTCGAAGAGCCGTTCTTGGCTCCTACCCCGATGATTACCCAATCAACATCAGTAAACATCTTGTCCTCCTTACTTTGCTGTTTTTACTCTCGCACATTTTTTACCAGCCAAATTCTGATCAACTTATTTTGATCATTCTCGTATAGCACCTACACAGGATTATACCCCTCGACCTGTTAGAACCTATTTTGGCTTGTAGGATCAAAGTCTCTTCAAATAAAACTACTCCGGGATATATGTAATCTTGCTCATTTTCCACCTCGATTACAAAGCAACAGTCCTTTTGCATAAAGAAAGCAAAGCTTTTTACTCGTCGGTGAATCGCTAATGTCTTGATCTTTCTTCAACCTCAGTAGTAGAAATCTGTTATCGTGCAGAGCAGGCGGAACCTTCGGTCATCCTACGGTTTCTTTTCACTTCCGCTTATTACATCTTGAACTGAAGGACTTTCACCCATAAATCCCTCCCCTCCCTTTACACTAATTCTCGGCAGGGGAATTATCGCACCTATATTCTCATGGAGGAATCGTTCATCAGATATTCATTGAATTGCCAAGATTCCTTTTGATATTCTTAATCTAGAAGAGAATGCACAGCTTCATGGGAAGTTTTAGAGCGCATATCTGGGCAGATTGCCAACGGAATAAAATCTAGTATTCTATCATCAGTTAGCAGTACTAGTACATTGACTATTTCCAGGAGGTTGAAATGAGAAAAGGGATACTATTACCCCTGCTTGCCACATTTGCTCTGACATTATCTTGTGGAGACAGTACTGGGCCATCTGGTGCTGATGTAAGTCCATCTACACTTTCAGCGGAATATACAGGTGACCCTTTCAAAAGCCGGAGAGGATAATAGCCCAGGCACTCCCTCTCAGACAGCCCTTTCAATGGCGAATTCCCGGGAGATTGGAACTGGTGCAAAGGGAAGTTGTGAAGTAACAGCTTCATGGACTATTTGCGGTGAAGCGGCTTTCAAAACCTATGTTCTTTATAAGTCTGAATCCCCTGGAATATCTACCGATCCTTCCTCCGCAGAAGTTCTTATAGTCATCAACGATGTAAACACAACTGAATACATAGACAGTGATTTAGACTGGGCGACACAGTATTTTTATGCCCTTAAGACAACTGATACTAACGACAACGGTGTTTGGAGCAATGAGGTTTCAGTTGATATTCCGGTTGCATTGCCAGATAGTGTAATTACTGTTGTTGGTGTGGGAGATTACCCTTATGGCATCTGCTCAAGTCCATCTGGAGACTACGTGTATGTTGCTAATTACAGTAGTAATAACGTTTCTATAATCCGCACCTCAGATAATACTATTGCAGCAACTGTTGATGTGGGAGATGGTCCTTGGCGAATCTGCTCCAGTCCATCCGGAAATCATGTATATGTGGCTAATGCTGGTAGTAACATCGTTTCCATAATCCGCACCTCAGATAATACTGTTGTTGCAACTGTTGGTGTAGGATACGATCCATTTGGCATCTGTTCTCTTCCAACCGGAGACTATGTATATGTGGCTAATTGCGGTAGTCATAATGTTTCCATAATCCGAACCTCAGATAATAATGTTTTGGCAACTGTTGATGTAGGATACTATCCATTAGGCATCTGTTCCCTTCCATCCGGAGACTATGTGTATGTAACTAATTCGTGGAATGATAATGTTTCTGTAATTCATTAAAATATCTAACTCCGCCAAACGGTCTTCTCATTGAAGGAATATTCTTTCTATACTGAGTATGCGTACAATGTTGTCTAAGAGCGGTGACGGATTGAGTACAATAGAGCAATAGGAAAACTGATCCAACAGTAAGACAAATTTGACACTTTATAGGAACCTGTATACTAGATGGTACGAGAACTGGAGTAACACACAACCGGAAATGGGGATGAAGATGCATAAAGTCATTGCTACGGGAAAGGCACCTCTCAAATGGAAGGGGAAATTCTACAAAATCGTAAAGGCAGGTATACTTTCTTCAGGAAAAGTATACGCAGAAACTGAACCCAGAGAACCTGTATTAGAGGAAGAGCTTAAGCGAAGAATTGATCAGGATAAAAATCTCCACGTTTTCTAGGGCCAGGCTATCGCTGTTTTCCTGAGGACTAGGTCAAGGAACACAGCAGCAGAAAATGAATCCCTGCATTTATCTCAGCACAAGGTGCATTTTGCTGGTTGGAAACGGATACAGGGTGTTTCTCAGACAGGATTCTGTTGCTTTTTTGAAGAGATGCGCTAAAGTACTGTTACCGGGTAAGCGGTAATATTACTGGATAATGGCAGATGGTTTTCAGTAAGACAGATGACTGCGCCGTTTCCTATTTTCCTTCCAGTGTTTTTCAGTACTCTGAAGTTTCTGATATCCTTTTCCCCTGGAGAAGCTGTTTTCTTTATCTCAACCGGATATAGAATATCATCTTTCTCTATAAGCAGATCAATTTCCTTTCCGTCTCTGTCCCTGTAAAAGAATATCGGTGGTATTTTTCCCGCATGCATGTAGCTCTTGATAATTTCAGATATTACCCAGGTTTCCAGAATATGCCCCGTCATTGCTCCGGCTTCGAGGGTTTCAGGTGTTGACCATCCTGTAAGGTGTGAACAGAGGCCTGTGTCGAGGAAATACAGCTTCGGAGTTTTGATAATCCTTTTCGTAATATTGCTGTGATAAGGACTCAGCATGTATACAATGCCTGTTGTCTCAAGAATAGAGATCCAGTTTTTAGCGGTACCCTGAGAAATATCCGCGTCTTTCGCAAGATCTGACATATTCAGAAGCTGTCCTGTCCGTGCGGCTGCAGCTTTTACAAACCTCATGAAAGCTATTTCATCGCCGACTTTGGAAAGATCCCGAATATCACGCAATATGTATGTTGTCATATATGAATCCAGGTAGAATTCCACTTCTCTATCAGGATACAGCACAAGCCCCGGAAGCGAGCCTTTCCATATGCGTTCGTATAAATCCATTAAACCCATTAGGGGCTGTTCTTTCATCCTCTCTTCGAGAATGGAATCATCTGGAAGAAATGGAATGGCATCAGAAGATTTTTGCATTAATTCTCTCTGTGACAATCCTAGAATGTTAACAATCCCGGCTCTTCCTGCAAGAGATTCCGATACCCCTTTCATCAGGTGAAATTTCTGAGAGCCAGTAAGCCAGAAGGATATTTCCTTTTCCAATGTATTCCTGTCCACAATAACCTTTATCTCACTCAGCAGATCAGGTGCATACTGAATCTCATCGATAATCACCGGAGATCCGAACCTCTGCAGAAAAAGCGCCGGATCCCGTCTTGCCAGCTCTCTTTCAGCAATGCTGTCCAAAGTTACATAAGTTCTGTCTTCACTTTTTAAATGTTTTAGAAGTGTTGTTTTACCAGACTGCCGCGGGCCTGTCAGCAACAAAACAGGATACTTCCCCGATATTCTCATCCAGAAACTTTCAAGGGTTCTGTTTAAGTACACAGCTCTCCCTTCGGCTGATTCACATTGCAATTGCATAATAGCCGCACATTGTTTGTGTGTCAACTATATCTGTCTGTGTTGCTTTCAGAGACTATGAATAAGTAATCGGGAATACTCAGGGAGTTAATTTCCTGTCTCTGTGGATGACTTTTCTGAAGAATTTTTTCCAGGATATCCCCCATTTCTGGCGGAAGTATTTAGCGGGATCCATCGTACTGCTGTCCGCGAATCGAACGGTAGTCTGTTTCGCGAAATGGTAAACAAGGCTCGATCCAACCCCTATGAAATGACGGCATCCATACCTGTACATTTTCATGGCAAGATCCGGATCACTTCCGAAACCCGGAAAGTATTTTTCATCAAAACCGCCAATTGCGTCCCAGTCGTTCTTTGAAAGAAGAACAGGCGTCCATGTACTCACGGTATTGTAAGGTCTGATAAGGGTTCTGTATTCCCGCAGCAGCCTTTCCTCGTCGAAAGTGGCCGGACTACTTCCGTAATCCTGGTTGCCTATGTAACAGGGAGTAGAGTTACCCGATTCGATAGCTGTACCTGAAAGCCAGAGCTTATCAGCATGGCCGATGTATTCGGCAAGTGCGGTATCCCATCCGGGCAGAGGATACATATCGTCATTCATGTAGCATATATGGTCGAGAGTTGCCTTCCTGGCTCCACTGTTGACAGCTTCACAAACTCCTGTATTCTGCTCCGACCAGTCAAAAAGGATGTTTTTATTCCTGACCCAGTTCTCACAGGATTTGTTGTATTCGTTAAAGAAAACGATAATCTCGTGTTCTACAGCGCTGTTTCGCATTAGGCCTCGGTAGGTGAGATCAAGAAACTCGATATTCTTCCAGGTGGGAATGACTATGGAGAAAGACTTCAATTAGCTTAAGACCAACCGTGTTCCATGAGATCAGACAGTTTGAAAGCGAGAGTATCTATGGGAATCCTGATCTGATCCAGAGAGTCCCGTTCTCGGATAGTAACCTGCTTGTCCTCAAGCGAATCGAAGTCGAAGGTTATACAGAATGGTGTACCTGCTTCATCCATTCTTCTGTACCTTTTCCCGATGGACCCGGTGACATCGAATTGAACAGGGAAATATGGTCTGATAAGCTCAAAAACTTCATATGCCTGTTCGCTGAGCTTTTTTGAAAGAGGGAGAATTGCAGCCTTGATTGGTGCGAGATCCCTGTGCAGTCCCAGAACAACTCTTGTCCTTCCTTCTACTTCCTCTTCTCGGTAAGCGTCAATCATTACTGCTAGCAACGTTCTGCCGATACCGCCACTGGTTTCGACGACATATGGAACGATTTTCTGATTGGTTAACAGATCCTGGAATGACAGATCCTGTCCGCTTTCCCGCATGTGGGACTTCAGATCAAAATCAGTCCTGTTGGCGATACCCTCCAGTTCACCCCAGCCGTCAGGCGCGAAAGGGAATGTATACTCTATATCAACGCAGGAATTCGCGTAATGGGCAAGTTCGCTGTCTTCATGTGTTCGCAGTCTGAGATGATCCTCATTTATTCCGAGTTCTAGGTACCACTTCATTCTCTGGTCAAGCCAGTACTTAAACCATTTCTCCGCTTCTTCGGGGAGGCAGAAATACTCCATCTCCATCTGTTCAAACTCCCGTGAGCGGAAAACGAAATTTCTTGCAGTGATCTCGTTTCTGAAAGCTTTTCCGATCTGTGCGATACCAAATGGAAGCTTCTGTCTTGTTGCGGTAACAATGTTCCTGAAATTAACGAAAATGGATTGACACGTTTCAGGACGCAGATAGACAGTTGCAGATTCGTCTTCGAGGGCACCCATCTTTGTCTTGAACATCAATCCGAAGTTTCTTGGCTCGGTGAGTTCACCTCCGCACTCGGGGCATCTGTCTCCTTCAATGTGATCCAGTCGAAATCTGCTTTGGCATTCTCTGCAGTCAACCATTGGATCATGAAAGTTTTTCAAATGTCCCGAAGCCATCCATACATCCGGATGGGTGATAATTGCAGAATCCATACCGACGACATCAGGCCTTGTCTTAACAGTGAAATTCCACCAGCTGGTCTCAATATTTTTCTTAAGTTCAACACCGAGAGGGCCATAATCCCAGGAGGATTGAAGCCCACCGTAAATTTCTCCTGACTGGAATATGTATCCGAGTCTTTTGGAAAGAGAGATCAGTTTTCTCATAGGTTCAGTTCCGTCAATGGTCATTCTCAATATCCTCCAGCACTGATAATGATTTCAGTCTAAGTGTTGTTTCCATATGTATCTCGGCAAAAATCTTCATAAGATCGAGACACTGTCTATATCCGCCGGTCCAGAGTTTGAGTTTTCGAATTTTCTCCAGATTACCACTCCTGGATTTTCTGATGAACTCGATGAATCCTCCGGGAACAGGCGTTGCCTGCTCGTCGCAATCATTACATACGATTCCACCGGAAGCGGCATCCCACATGCAGGAATTAACCGGACTTTTTCCACATTTTGTGCAGCGGTCAATTTCCATTGCGAAACCGGAAAGCCTCAACGCTCTCTCGATCCCGGAACATAATACAGGCCAGAAGGGAGTGCCTGCCGCGAAATTCTCCAGAGCACTTCCAATAAGATGATACATAGGATGAGAGGGTTCACTTCCCGTGATTGTAGCCAGTAGCCACTCAGCAAACAGGCAGGAGTGTACAAAAGCTTCAGGATCTTCGCGAATGGGTTCAAAATGATTTATAACAGTTGTATCAGTAACGGTATCCAGCTCTCTACCTGATTTGCGGGAAAGGGAAAACTCCACCAGCGAGAACAGTTCCATACTTCCAAAAAAAGAGCTTTTTGATCTGAGAGCACCTTTAGCGATTGCGGATATTCTGCCATAATCAAGAGAATAGAGAGTTAGAATGAGAGAAGATTCGCTCCACCGTACTCTACGGAGAACAAATGCATAGGTTGTTATTCGAATTGTCTCACGCTCCTATTTCTTTTCCTATTCATTCCTTCGGGGTGTAACCGTGATTACAACAGGTGCTTAAGCATAAAGATGAAAATTTCGGTCTGTTCAGCTATGCTCATCTGCGTTGTGCGACCGGCTCCATGGCCAACATTTGTAAGTGTTCTGAGAATGATTGGTTTGTCAGAAGTATTGCAGACTTGAAGCTTCGCGGTCATCTTGAAAGCGTGCATTGAGTCAGTACCTCTGTCATCATGGAGCGATGTAATTAAGAGAGTCGCTGGAAATTGCGAGCCGTTCTTCACATTGTGATAAGGTGAATATTCAATCAGCCATCTGAAATGCTCGGAATTATCCGGGTCACCATACTCGGAAATCCAGTATTTACCGCCTTCGGTTAAATGGAAGCGCATCATGTCAAGAAGCGGAACATTGGAAATAACCGCTGCCCAAAGATCAGGACGCTGTACGAGAGCAGCGCCTGTAAGAAGACCTCCATTACTGCTACCCATAATACCAATGTGTTCTCGGCTAGAATAGTGACGAATCGCGAAATTATCCTCGTTCGAAAGACGCACCGGTCTTTCGCCGATCAAAGCCTCTCCGGCAGCGATGAAATCGTCAAACACATTCTGCTTCTTCCCAAGCATGCCGTCGAGGTGCCAGTTCTCGCCATACTCACCGCCGCCTCGAATGTTAGCAATAGCGTATATCCCACCCTGCTCGAGCCAGAACAGGATCCTGGACGAAAAGAATGGTTTCAATGAATGCTCGAAACCTCCGTATCCGGTGAGAATAGTCGGATTGGATCCATCAAGCGGGGTATTCTTCGAGCGGATAACGAACATAGGCACCGCTGTCCCGTCGAAGCTGCGATAGAAGATCTGTTCAGTGATATAATCTTCGGTGTTCACTGTCAGACTGCTCTTGATGAAAACGCTTAACTTGTTGCTTCTGATGTCGTACCGATACATCACAGGGGGTTCGAAAAAGGAGGAATATGAAACAAAAACCGCATCCACCTCATCCTCTCCATATGGAAGTGAACCCGTGCCGACGCCAGGATACTCAAGCTCTCCTATCTTCCTGCCGTCAAGAGAATGTATGGAGGTGTGCTGAATCACATCTACTGAGCGGTTAACAAATAGCCGGTCACCGATAACAGTGAAAGAAGAAAGAACATCGTCACCCTCGGTGATGATCGTTTTCCACCTGTCGATACTCGGCAATGTTCCATCAAGGCTTATGCGGCAAAGCCTGTATTTAGGCGCACTGTCATTTGTCATGACATAGAGCACGTCATCTTCAATATCAGGGTAGAACCGACCGTCATGATTCGCAGTTATTGATTCAATCTTCAGTTCAGGCTTTGAAAGATCAGCATAGAAGAGCTCATTCAGAGTCAGTCCATGGTCAACGAAAATTATGAGATGGCGGCCATCCTTGGAAATTTTCCACACATCCGGAAGATCAGATTCCGTAAGTTCGTCACCGAAGATCATCTCATCGTTACGCCAGTCCGCACCGAGTTTGTGGAAGAAAACCTTCATGCCGGTCTTCTTGAGTTCCTCAGGATCTGAGTGCATCGAACGGGAATAAAAGAAGCCGCTTTTATCGGGTAACCATGAAACAGATGTATATACGAGGCGAGGAATCTCGTCGAGGATATCACCAGTCTCAATATCCATGATGTACCAGTGTAACCAGTCACTTCCATCTTTCGAGAGACCGTAGGCGAGAAGGCTGCCGTCACGTGTAGGCCTGTATGCACCAATGCTGATATTGCCCTGTTCGCTGAATCTGTCAATGTCTATCAGGATTTGTTCATCACCGTCAGGCCAATCGCGCATGTATAAGGATGAATGTTTCTCATCATGTTTTATCCTTGAGTAGAATATCCGCGAAAGAGTGGCCCGGGGAAAACCTGTCCGATCGTAGTTGAGCAGCTGATCGAATCGCTCTGCAAACATCTCACGCTTCGGATCATCGAGGATAAGGCTGTCAGCGAGTTTGTTCTGCTCGTCTATCCAGGTACTGCGCTCATCACTGGCAGTTTCAAGCCAACGGTAATTATCAACCATCCTTTGACCGTGCAGCAGTTCTTCGAACGGTCTGATTTCCGTTTTCGGGTGTTCGGGTTTCATTCTACTCCTGATTTGGTTAAAGGCTTCAGAGGGAGGATTCGCTCCATCGTGCTCTACGGAGAACAAATGCACAGGTTGTTATTCGAATTATCTCACGCTCCGTCAGGGGGGGAAGAAGAACCTGCCGGCTCAATTCGGACAAGCAGAATTCGCTGAGCCCTAACCTTCTCAACGGTGAACTTGAAAGAGGAATGTATTACCGTTTCTCCCTGACGGGGAATTTTGCCCATAACCTGATAAACCATACCACCGAGACTTTCGTTGGCATCATCCTCAAACGAGGTGTCAAGCAGCTCATTCAGATCATCGATGGGAAGCCGGGCGTCAAGCAGATATGAATCATTTCCAAGGGATTTAACGAGAAGGGTTTCCTCGTCATATTCATCCAGTATCTCTCCGAAAACTTCTTCCATAATGTCTTCTATTGTTACCAGGCCTGCAGTGCCGCCATACTCGTCAACAACAATCGCCATATGTATTCTGTTCGCCTGAAATTCCCGTAGAAGTTCATCAATACGCTTATACTCCGGTACGAAATAGGGTTTTCTAAGGAGGGTCTTCAAGTCGAAATTCTGTTTTCCTTTTGACAGAAGAGCAAGCAGATCTTTTACATAAAGAACTCCAGTAATATCATCTATCTTTTCGTGGTAAACCGGAATTCTGGAATGCCCTGCTTTTCTGACTTCATCAATAATAGTATCAAGATCGGCCTGTATCTCAACGCAGAGCATGTCAATCCGGGGAATCATAACCTCTCTGATAATTTTATCCGAGAAATCGATAATACTGTCCATCAACTCCTGTTCCTTTTCGTATTCCCCCGGCTCACCTTTCTCCCTTCGTCTCTCAAGCCAGATTACATCCGGTGGTGTAATAAGCCAATCCTCATAATCGGGATTTTCCTGACCCGGCTTTCCAAGGATAAGAAGAGCAGGAAGGCGAAACAGAAATGCTATAAGAAAGTACGGTAATCTGAAAATGATCAGAAACCTGTCCGGATTTGCTCTTGCGATAAGAGATGGCAGTATCTCCCCCAGAAGGAAAACAGCTATTGCGAGAGAAAAAGCTGAAAACCATACAGGTACAGGGAATACGGAAGATGTTTGAATTGACATGAGAACCGCTCCCGCTCCTGCTGCAATAATACCTGTGAATCTGATCAGCCAGATAGTACCAAGGTGGGAAACGGCTACCTGTCTTCGCTCCGAAGGGTCTCTTCCTTTGTTAAGGATAAGTTCGGGAAGACAGGTCCTTATTCCGGAGGAAATGAACAGAGCAGCAAAACCCGCAGATAGGATAATTATCGATGCTGTCAATTCAGGTCCAGCCTCTCTATAGCCCTGGAAACCAGTCTGGCAACTCTTTCATTCATGATTTCCGCCTTCTCCGAATCCTCATGAGTGTAACCTGAAAGATGAAGATATCCATGAAATATCCGCTCCAGAAGAGCTTCATAGGGTGGAAATACCCTGCCGTCCACATACACGATACCATCCGGTCGCTCTTCGTCGGAGGTTGCCAGATCAAAGGACAGCACATCAGTGGATCTGTCAATGTGTCTGTATTTCCTGTTCAGAACTTTCATATATCCCGGATCCGCGATGACAATTTCCACATTCCCGTCCAGAAGTGTTTCGATCAGACTTTCGATTCTGTCCTGCTTAAAAGCAGGATCTGTCAGAATGGAGCTAATTTCCATTATTCAGATCTCCTGAGGGGTAGTCCTTGACTCTCTTATAGAATTTGTTTTCGAGGACAGAAGTAAACACACTCGCGATTGTCTTCAGGTTTCTTCTTGTAAGGTGGCAATCATCAAGCTGTCCCTCAAGATCTTTCTCATCGATTATACTGGTGATGATATCCGCCAGATTCTGTGGATCAGCAAGGTTCTTGGTTGCGGACGCTACCTGATCAGCAAGGAGGACAAGTGCAGCCTCAATAGTCGCGGGACGGGGCCCGGGATAGCGGAATTCACTCTCCGAAACAGAACCTGGATCGATAGCTTCCTTAATTGCCCTGCTATAGAAATACTTCGCCAGGCTTGAGCCGTGATGCTGCTGGATAATATCGATTACAGCCCGAGGCAGCTTGGCTTTTTCTGCCAGCGCAACCCCAATTCTAACATGAGCGATTATTATTTTAGCGCTTTCCCACGGATTCATACTGTCGTGAGGATTGGGTACGTTTCTCTGATTCTCAATGAAAAACTCTGGAGAACTTATTTTACCAACGTCATGGAAATAACCTCCGGCAGATGCAAGAGATTCCCAGGCATCAATGGCTCCTGCAGCGCGACTTGCAAGTTCAGAGACTATTTGAGAATGGCTCCATGTACCTGGAGCCAGATCCCTCATTTCCTTAAGAAGAGGATGATCGGTTCTGTTGGCTTCATCTATAGCCAGTACAGTATATACGCCAAATATTTTTTCAAACAGGAACAGAAGCGCGCTGGCTGCTCCAATTCCAATTATAGGAGCAATTAATAATCCAAGAATGGATTCAACAAGGGAATTAGTTTCAGGTGACGCGTTCAACATGTAAAGAAGGAGATATATTCCGATTCCACCAATTGTTGAAAGACCAATCGCTGTTGGAATGCTGCTTCTTCTGCGGACATCCCATGCTGTCATCGCTGCAAGAAGACCTGATATTGAGGAAATCAGTACAATTGAAAAAGGGTGAGGATGCACCACTCCAAGAACCAGCGAAAACATTAATGTGAAGAAGACAGCATGACGCCTGTGGAAGAATATACTCGTCATGGCTGCCCCGAATGTGATGAGCGTTGCGTAAGGATATCCTGTGGTTTCTTTCATCGCCAGCCAGAGAATACCTGTTGCCGCGAGAGATATTATCCAGATTACTCCAAGAAGAAAGAAGCGGTTAGCAGCCTTCCATGTATCCGGCATGATGTCATGAACATAGAATATTGAAATAGCGAGAATAATCGAAATAAGCAGCATCAATCCAGCCAGATGTGTGAATCCATGATATTCGACAGATACGCTTTCAAGTTGACGGATATATTCAATAGTTCTTATTGTCACGGGTTTCTCTGCTTCAAGCAGGATGCTGCCGGCTGTGATAGTTGTGTCAATATTATTCAGACCAGCAACAGCAGCGTCAGCGCTTGCGTTTCTGGATGAATCTTCAGACAGAAGATTGGGCTTAAGAAGAACGGTAATTTCATGCAATTCTTCATCGGTGAGATACCAGCGGCTGAGGTTAAGAACCAGAATATCCCTGATATCCTTCATTTCGTATAAATCGAAGAGCTGACAGTCAGTTGTTCCTGATTTGCTTAGAAGAACAGCCAGTTCTCCGCTGTAATTATCCCGCACCTCCAGCAGATCAAACACTCCGACCTCATACATTGAAAATAGCTCGTAGAGCATTCCATTTGTAAATGAGGTATCACATGTTGATCGCAGTAAAACAGAATTGAGTTCCTCCCTCAGCGTACTCCATATGCTGTAATCGTATTCAAGATGAACTGGAACTGAGGATCTTGTTGCCGCTTGTATTTCCAGCAAATCCTCTTCTTGATAGGGCAGATCAAAGTCAACAGTAGCTACAAGATCATGTTCAAGAGTCTGACCAACTTTAAGATCAAGGTCCATGAATGCATGTTCAGGCAAAAGAAGCAGATAGAAAGTAAAAAGGAATACTGCTGTTAGAAGACTGCCGAAAAGTATATTTCTAACCCGCATATTTTACCAGCTTTCCGAACGTCTGTCCGGGAACCGCTGATGTAATGGCAGGATGTTTTCGTTGCGAAGCGTCGCAAACAGTTGTGGATACGAGGCTTGCGAGTGCAGACTCCGCAGATGTACTTGAACAGTACTTCGAGGACGGATGTGCGAGCATAACGAAGTAGACGCAGCTGTATGAGGCGCTGCAGCAGGAAGCTGGTGAAATATGCGGGTTAATCCGCATGATTTCCTGACTCTCGCTCGAAAGCGGATATAATCTTCTGAACAAGCGGATGTCTTACTACATCCTCGCGGTTCAGGAATGTGAATTCAATGCCTTCTATTCCGGAGAGAATATTTCTGATCAGGACGAGTCCGGATGATGATGCCGGTTTGAGGTCGATCTGGGTTATATCTCCTGTAATTACGGCTCTCGAGCTGTACCCCAGCCTGGTTATAAACATTTTAAGTTGAGTAATAGTCGTATTTTGAGCTTCATCCAGTATTACGAAAGCGTTGTTGAGAGTTCTTCCTCTCATATATGCCAATGGAGCAACCTCGATAATCCTGTTGTCTAATGACCGCTGCACTTTCGCAGGAGAGAGAGTGTCATAGAGGGCATCGTATACAGGTTTCAGGTAAGGGTCAATTTTTTGCTGCAGATCTCCCGGTAGAAAGCCTAGTTTTTCACCGGCTTCTACGGCAGGCCTCGATATTATTATTCTATCAACTAATCCATCCGTAAGAGCTGCAACAGCGCTGGCAACCGCAAGAAATGTCTTTCCTGTACCTGCGGGACCGATGCAGAACACAATTTCAGAATTCCTCATAGCATTGAGATATTTCTCCTGACCGGCAGTTTTAGCGATTATATGACCCGCGCGTCCGGGAACGGATATTTCAAGAGTATGATCATGTTTGTCCGGAAAGCTCAGAGCGGCATCAAGACTGTGATCACAGAGATAATTTGATACTTCAAGTTCATGCAGAAGCCTGTAAATAACGGCCCTTGCCTTCTCAACGGAATGCCTGGTTCCCTTCAAACTGAGATTTCCATCTCTGTAAACAGCTTCAATGCCAAGAGTATTACATATATGTCTCAGATTGACATCGCCTGCGCCAAGAATACTTCCTGCTTGATCAGCAGATAAAGGAACCAGCAAAACAATTGATTTATCAGACATCAGTTAAATTTCCAATGAAAAAAAGGAAGACTCTCCACAAGCAGTGGAGAGCCTTCCGTATACGGCGAGGATTCTAGCGTGATCCTCCGAAGCCTGAGGAGCGATTGACATCAAGAACCTGTCCCGGATAGATCAGGTTAGGATCGCTGATTATGTCGCGGTTGGCTTCGTACAGCTGTGGCCACATGCCTCTGTCACCGTAGACTACATCGTATCCTGCAATCTTACCGAGGAAGTCTCCCTCAATAACGGTGTAAGAGTTAAGCAGCGGTACTGGTACCCAAAGAGTATGACCCGCATAAATGAGGTTTGGATCACTTATAGTGTCACGGTTGCGTTCATAAATTACAGGCCACTGTGAACCATCACCATAGTGGTAGTGATAGGAAGCAATTTTCCAGAGAGATTCCCCGTCAAGAATGAGATGCAGAACACCTGCGCTACGCAGACGGTTGATCTCTGCCCTGAGAGAGTTGATCTCTGCGGTGAGTTCAGCAAGCGTTGCGTGAATCTCTGCATGCTCTTCCCTTAAAGGAAGAACCTGAGGTTCAAGCTCGGCAATGCGTTCATCGGCAACAGCTTTTCTCCATTCCCAATAAGCGATCTGGAGATGGATGTTGTCGTTTCCCATTGCTTCGATTTCTGCCTGTGAATACTGTGAAAGCTCCTCGGCTGTCCAGGTCTTAGCTAAACCTGTTGATGCAAGGCCAAGGCAAATCATCAGAGCTAATACTATTGTACGCTTCATTGTTTTCCCCTTTCCCT
>JAIOQY010000186.1 GCA_021108435.1 Candidatus Aegiribacteria sp. | reverse complement strand
AACAGAATGCCTAAACTCTTAGCGTGTGTGTACGTAGAAATCGTGGCGATACCCTTACTTCTTTGTTCCACATTTCGGACACTTATATACTTTATATCCATTTTGAGGCTTTCTACAAAACCTCATTCTTTCAACATTTTCTATTTCGACTTGCCTTAACGAATCTCGATATCTGATCTGGTAATCATCCCAGGTGTTGTAAGTGAAAAGTATTATAGCTATTGTGATTGTAATAGTTACTGATTTCCTAGTTTTTGAATTTATTGACACACATTAAAACGAAAGCCAAGGAAATCAATTTTTCTATTTTAGTAGCAGGATAAGAAAATGTGTTTATAAATTCCTATACGTCAAGTAAAATGTTGATTTATATTTTAATAAGTAGATATCATTATTTTTCTATGAATTTATATGATGAAAAATTTTTACTGTAATTTTTTTAACGTATAGGAAAGTATAAACGCATTTATTTAAGCAGTCTTCCCTTAGCAGTCCTAATTAAATCATAAGTTTCATGTCCAATTTTTACTAACTTAGGGTACAATCCTACAAAGGTACAAAACCGGCAATGAAAAAAGGTCGTGCTTTAGCCCCTCCTAAACCGCGTTGTTTGAGCCAATGGTGTAAATTTGTCTTTGTTGTATGATGGTAGAGCTATTCTTGATCAGCGGTTCAATTTCGACTCTGAGATATCAAGTTTACTTTTTCTGACTCCTCATGGTCTGCCAAGTTTCATGCCGTTCACCTTTTTATTACCCCTTTCCAACTTCCCAAAATTTTTGGGTTAAAAGTGCTGTAGAAATGGGAGACTATAAACCGATGAATGGTCTGATCTGATAGCGTATCCGTTACTTTTTCATCGCCGGTTTTGTATCTTTGTAGGATTGTACCCAACTTTCTTCTATGGCATGTAAAGTCAAATCTTCAGGGAAACCTTGTAGTAACTCTTTACTTCTAAACCTTAGGTCAATTTCACCAGTACTTTCCCTGTTTGTCCAGTATTCTCCACGAAGTGCACGGAAAGGATTTGTGATAATCTCTAGAAGTGCAGTTCCATCATGGACAACACTCCTTTTTCGTACACTCACCCTTGGGCTGCTTGTGTAAGTATAGGTGATTTTCTTTAAATTGTTTTCAAGACTAATTAAAAAATCTGCAGTATAACTTCGGCTTATCATCTCCTGACTATGCATTACACAGCTAATGGAGATGAATGATTGCTTTATAACCAATATGACAGGTATTGACGCAGGAGTATCTCTAGTTTCTGAGTCGGTCCATGTAGTTTGAATTGTGCCTTCCCATGTCCCTTCCAAGCATGGGAACGGAACTAACCATTTCTGAAAAATTTGGTTTTTCCATCCCCATTTTGCAAACAATAACCAGAGCATGACATCAATGGAAACAACCGTAGGAACATATTTTAGAGATGTCCAACTTACTCTAAGTTCATTACTTGTCACGGATAGGATAGCGATCCATATTATCACGGAAACCACTACCAAAAGAAAAATGAAAGATTTCACATTCAAGTCTTTCATACCACCCATATTGTACACCTACTTAAATCCTAAGTAATCCCATGCGGCAGATAAAAAACTGTGAGCTTGCTCACGAGTCCAATATTGGCTCGATCTAAAGAGATACTTTATTTCGTTTACTTCACCCCATTCCTTGCATTGATCATTATCGAGTGTTTTATTGAAGGTATGGGCAAGAACACATCGAACGTCAGTTGTGTATAAATCATTATTAAAATCTTCATTCGGGACATTCCAAACCAAACACTCGATTAAGAATGATGGGATATTATTAGCCGCCGAAAGCTTGTCTTCCTGCATCTTATTTCTCAGATTCTTAAGAATTCGTATTACTCTTTTATAGCGTCTTGCAGTCGTTTTATTTTTTTCCACACCGTTTTGATATGTTTGTTCATGCCAGTTTATTATTAGAACTTCATCGTCCGTCTTAAAAGCAACTCCAAGGATGTAGTTGTTTGAGCCATCAGAATTATATCTACGATACTCATAAGTCGGTACAACATCTGCATCAACTCGATAAGTGTTAGCATGAACATCAAATGCTTTATTCCCACGTTTTACAGAACCTGCTCCAAATCTATCGATAAGTGCTTCTTGGATGAGGTCTTTAAAGTCTGAGAACGTTATGCTGCTTGGCACTCGGTTATAATCTTTATATGTTTTGCCTTGTGGATAGTCAAAAAAGGCAGTTGAATTTAAGCGAACACAAATATCAACGTCACTATCAAGTCTGATGTTCGTACGAGCACGGTAGGAGCCTTGGGCCAATACAGAAATATCCATTCCAGAAAGTCTGGGATGTGCTGAAATAGCTTTTTTAATTGCTGATTCAGCATTGTCGCATTTTTCCTGTTCTGTCTTTCCAGGACCCTGAGCCCAAGTTTTAAATGTTTCTTCCCATTCAGTATTCATATTTGCTCCTCACAATCCTACTTCTACTTCATCCGATATAAGTTTTGGCAGTAGCAGGTCGCAAGTACGGCAGAATTTGGGTATTTTTGGGCAACGCACCCAAAAGGTAAAATAAGAACTCTGGGTAAGGGTATCGCCACGATTTCTACGTACACACACGTTAAGGAATTAACGCCTCACTAAATCTCTGTTGAGCTTGTATTCTCCATATAAAAAACATTACTCCATTCAATTGG
>JAIOQY010000185.1 GCA_021108435.1 Candidatus Aegiribacteria sp. | reverse complement strand
TCCGGTAACATCTCCCGAAGTAGCCCAATCGTCCCTATATACCTCCGATTCCTGTCTGAAACTGACCATACTGAACGAAACAAGCCTGGTCAAACATGACTTCCCGCAAATTTTCACTGGAAGCACGCATCATGGCGCACTACCCCCCTGAAGCCGGATCGCTGACAACTTAACCAACCTCTATCTCCGACACATCATCCTGCCATGGCATGTAATCCGCATCGGGTTCACACACCAGTGTGTGACACGAAAGGAGTGCTGAAGATGTAGAAAACAGTCAGCATGACTATGCTGCATAGAAGATGAGGGAAGGCCCCTCGGAACCGCCATGCAGGTGGAGGTTCCAAACAACCGTAAGCTGCGCCGGTCAAGGATAATCCTGCAGGGAATATCTGACGGTTCAAAGATGAAGTAGTGAACGATACCGTGAAAACGAGCTGGTTTCGGAATAGTCCGAGAATTCTGAGATTTTGGTACCCCGTGCTGGACGCTTTTCGAACTGCTGTGGCCGTTTTCTAGAATTGCATTTCAGGATACCGTTACGGATGTTCTTATCTCTCGGGCATACCTGGTGAATCCCAGTTCCTCTGCAAGTTTTATGGAAGCAGTATTCCCCGTAGAGACAAGATAGACTGGTACTCGATCGTTCTTAATACACCAGTTCACTACCTGACGAACACACTTAGAACCAAATCCCTGTCTCCTGTGGTTTTCATGAGTCCAGACATCGATGTTTGCAGCTCCAGATGGAATGTCACTAGCCGAACTCTGCGAAACGATCTTCCCATCTTTCACAATGGCAAATACACTTCCCTCCGAGAGCAATGGTGAGTAAGCTTTTTCCCAGATCCAGTTCCTGTAGAGTCTCCCTCTTCTGTTTTTCCTGGATTCCTCGAGCAGTTCGCGATGCGAGTGGTTAAGCACCTCAACATCCGGATCATCGGTGAAGCCATGGCTGATGGAGTATCTGTACCACTCCGAAATCCAGTAATGTCCGTATGGGCTTATGCTGAAAAACGCATCATCGACTTGTGCAAACAAATCACCGGATACTTCAGCTGGAGCTAGTGAACGGTAGCTATCCACCAGGGTGGGATTTATCGAGTGGATTAGCGTATCCTGGTATTCGGCGACTATTAGGTCATGGATATTATACGAGAGTTCGGACTGAGGCTTGGAGCGAAGTCCCGATGGGAATACTCTCTGCCCTAGTTCTAGCATCTCATCAGATGCTCCAAGAAATTCAAGGTAGTAATGGTGAAAATCGGTCAATCGGATCTCCTTCGATCGAGAACATATTCAAATAAACCGTATTGTACACTTCTCGAACTCCACCACCCTGTGGTAGACGCATTCCGAACTTGTGTTCTTGATGGAGCGAGAGTTCTAGAATTATACTCTTTTGGACTGTAGTGGATGCATTTCGAACTGGTGCCCTCTTGGACGAAATGCTAACTCTAGCGTGTTACTGAATGACTACGAACCTTTGTGTTGCTGTGAAGTCTCCAGCTATCATTCTGCAGAAGTAAATCCCAGGTAATAGCTCATCCAGCTGAACATCATAATATCCGGCTGAAAATTCATCCTCCTGGATCTCCTGGACAATCCTGCCTGAAAGGTCAAACACGACAAGTTCAACGGATTCATTTTCCGGCAGTGTGAAACTCACTACTGGTGAACCATCGGAGGGATTGGGTGAAACAGGAAGTAATTGCAGAAAATTAGTTTCTTCACCTCCATATATACCCAAAAGATCCCAGCTGATCTCTACATCAAGCAAAATGGGAGTGGTATCAGGATTAGCTGTGTTGAAGAGAGTCCGGTATTGCATATATCGATCTCCATCTTGAAGAATACCGTCAAGACTGCATGGAGTATAGAGTGTATCGGACCATGGACTCATCTCGCGTATTTGCGGTAGACTGGCAGAACGTACTTGAAATCCGATTTTTGTAAAAGACGGTTCCATCGAAGTCCAATCGATCGCAAGCCAATCCGGGCTACTCCCCGTGTCGAGAATACTGGATTCCAGCGAACCTGTAGAAAGATACTTAGTTAGATCCCACCATGATATGAGGGAATAAAATTTACCATCTCCGAGGATGTCCATGTAGCCGTCTCCGTTGACATCTGCGGAATACACTGACCAAGTACCAGTACCATAGAAATCGCAGTCAACGGTATGTTCCATCCATCCTGTGCCCAAGCCGCCGACATTCTCCCACCAGGTTATGTCACTGACGTATAAGGCAGCTCCGAGTACATCCATGTCGCCGTCTCCGTCCACATCTGCGGAATACACTGAACAAGCTCCATCGAAATCGCTGTCAATGGTATGTTCCGTCCAGCTTATGCCCGAGCCGTCGTCATTCTCCCACCAGGTTATGTCATCGTCGTGATAGGCAGCTCCGAGTACATCCATGTCGCCGTCTCCGTCCACATCTGCGGAATACACTGAACAAGCTCCATCGAAATCGCTGTCAATGGTATGTTCCGTCCAGCTTATGCCCGAGCCGTCGTCATTCTCCCACCAGGTTATGTCATCGTCGTGATAGGCAGCTCCGAGTACATCCATGTCGCCGTCTCCGTCCACATCTGCGGAATACACTGAACAAGCTCCATCGAAATCGCTGTCAATGGTATGTTCCGTCCAGCTTATGCCCGAGCCGTCGTCATTCTCCCACCAGGTGATTTCATCGGCTGCAGAGGCAGCTCCGAGGATATCCATGTCGCCGTCGCCGTCCACATCTGCGGAATGCACTGAAATAGCTCCCCAGAAATCGCTGTCAACGGTATGTTCCGTCCAGCTTATGCCCGAGCCGTCGTCATTCTCCCACCAGGTGATGAAGCCGTCGTCTTCGGCACCTCCGAGAACATCCATGTCACCATCTCCGTCCACATCTGCGGAATGCACTGACCAAGTACATTCGAACTGCCCGTCAACGATATGTTCCAGGCCAGTTTGCAGAACGAGTTCACAAGGATTGTAGTAAAAGACATCGGTGTCCAAGTAAAACTCATTACCCAAGGTGATGACCGGACCCACCACTCCTGCCCCCCCGGACCAGTCGGTCTGTGTAGCTGAATCGGCAAATGTGATTGTACTGAAACTAAAGATAAGCAAAGGTATGATTCTAATTAACATAAACAATCCCCCATATCATTATGAATAGTTGCATCTTAGGAAGATGTCAATCAGATTTGAATCAGAGAATTATTACTACCCCGTAGTGGATACTCTTAGAACTTTATATAGATGATTTTCCGCTAGTTCCTCAGGAAGTAAAAGAGTCCGAAACAACCCCGAAGCAAGAGAAAAATACCCCAAATTGCAGTGAAGAATTCCTCTCCAAGTCTTGAGTGAAAGGCAGGAAGCAGCATTAGAGTCCAGACTCCCGCATTGGCGTGTACTTTAAGAAGTAGATGAAGCTCTCTCTCATCAGGCTTACGACCTCGCTTAAGAAAGGATGGTAAACCATAAAGCATTATAATTATAAGCAATAAATAGTAATAGAACTTAATATTTGTGAAATATCCAAATGCAAAGATAGCAATACCTGCTATAAGTTGAGCCACCGACCACCATATATATTTGTCACTTATCCTACCAATCACATTCATCCTCCTTAATCTCAAAAACGCTTTCAACCCCAACACCGAAGTACCTTGCCATTCTTAGTGCGGTAATCACGGATGGATTAAACTTGCCTTTTTCAATGGAGTTTACAGTCTGACGACTGACTCCGATTTCATAAGCCAGTTCTTTTTGGGAGATTTCCTTTTCTGCTCTGAGAACTCGAATTCTGTTTACTAATTTCATATCTCCTCCATACGAGAAGAATATATTATACGCGACATTATGTCAAGTATACATTACACACCTGTTTGTGATTTGATCACGTTCTGGTAGAAAAATAGATAATCTCTAAGTCAAAGAGTCTGCAAGATGATGGTATCTTGAACTCTATAGAAGAAGATTTTATGGCACCCC
>JAIOQY010000184.1 GCA_021108435.1 Candidatus Aegiribacteria sp. | reverse complement strand
GAGTAAGCTTCGTTTGTCACTTTTATTAGTGGGTGGCACTGTTTTGGTACCGGAGGAGGGACTCGAACCCTCAAGTCCGCAAGGGACAGCGGATTTTGAGTCCGCCGCGTCTGCCATTCCGCCACTCCGGCACATTTCTCCATCGCGAACTCGCGAAATATGAAGAATGATCAAGGGAATATGCAAGTGGCGCGGTGCTGAAAACAGTGTTTTCAGCTTGACAAATGAACACTTTCAGGATAAGTTTGTTCACTTGCCGGGCCCATAGCTCAGTTGGCTAGAGCTACCGGCTCATAACCGGTCGGTCCCTGGTTCGAGTCCAGGTGGGCCCACCATCATCTGCTTGAAAGGGCGGGTAGCTCAGTTGGCTAGAGCACAAGCTTCACACGTTTGGGGTCGCAGGTTCAAATCCTGTCCCGCCCACCATTTCAGGCAACAGATGATGTGGTGGTTCTGTCATGTATTGTGAAAACTGCAGAACATCTGTATCTGATATAACAGGGGGTACCCTTCCGGGTACCCTCTTTTTTTCTTGAACTATCGGGAGTTAATGAAAATGAATGATGATCTTAAGAAGTTAATTAGCCTGCAGGAGATTGATTCCCGAATTGACCGTGTGTCTGCTGAAATGGAGGAGATTCCGAGAGAGAAGAGAATTCACGAACGTGAAATTAAATTGCAGAGAAGCGATTATGAGAATGAGAAGAAGAAGATCGAAGAAATAAGCAAGATGAATCGAGGAAGCTCAGATGAAAAAGAGAAATCTCTGAAAGAGCTTGCCGATTTCAAGAATAAACTATTAGAAATGAAAACAAACGAAGCGTACCGTACGATGCTTGAACAGATCAAATACTCTGAGAATAAAATAAGTGAGCTTGATATTAAACTGCTCGAACTGATGTATGAAGAGGAATCTGCTGAGGAAAATCTCAAAGAGACGAAAAGAATCTGGGAAAGAAATGAAGAGAGATTCAAGAAAAGACAGAACATTCTGGATGGTCAGCTGGAGGTACTTGAGGAGAACATCAGAGAGCTTAGAAATGATCGTGAGAAAATCAAGTCAGATATCAGTATTCGTCTTCTGGATAAGTACGAGCAACTTCGATCAGCAAAGAAGGGGAATGTTATTGTCGGGCTTAACAGGGGAGCCTGTGGCGGATGTCTGACAAATCTTCCTCCGCAGACAGCAGTTGAAATAAACCAGGGACTGGCATTTACCTGTCCAATATGCGGACGTTTTGTAATCTGGATGGATGACAGCTCTTTCGCCGGTTCAGGATAAAACGTATTATTGATTAGGGTCAGGTGGGTGGTCACCCCGAAAGGGGAGGAAAGTCCGGGCTCCACAGGGCAGGACACCGGGGAAATCCCGGTTCCGGCAACGGAGAGAACGTGCCACAGAAACGATACCGCCCCTGAACAGTTCATTATGCAGGATTCCGGTTCCCGGAACACAGGCTATGTTGATCAGGGGTAAGGGTGAAATGGTGGAGTAAGAGCCCACCGGGATACTGGTGACAGTATTCGCATGGTAAACCTTGTCCGGTGCAAGGCCGAATAGAGAGGGAGGTCTCTTTGAGACCGGGGAATTGCCCGTTCCCCTGACCTCCGGGTTGGCTGCTTGAGGTGTCAGGCAACTGGCATCCCAGATGGATGGCCACCACCGCCATTGGCGGTACAGAACCCGGCTTACAGCCTGACCCTTTTCCTTATTTTGGAGGATCATTGAGAAAGCGCTGGGCTGCAAGGCCCGTACCCTGTCTGCATCTTTCAAGTGTCAGCGAGTTGCATGGTCTTCCGGCATCTCTTGCCCTTCTGCTTGCCAGAAGAGGTTACTCCGGAAAGATCCTTGAAGACTTCCTTAATCCCGATATTAATACTCTGTCTTCATGGAAGAATCTGGGTGGAATTATGGAAGCCGCTGAAAGAATAGTCAGAGCTGTTGCAAACACGGAAAAGATTCTTGTTCACGGTGATTTTGACGCCGATGGGATTACGGCGACAGCAGTGGTTTACAGAGCACTTTCCGAACTTGGAGCTGATATAAGCTATTATGTGCCTGACAGGTTCATAGAAGGGTACGGCATCGGATCATCAGCAGTTCAGTTCTGCGAAGAAAATGGAATTGACCTCCTGATTACAGTTGATTGTGGAATAACAGCGAATGAGCATATCAACGCTTTGAACAGCACTAATATTGATACTGTTATTACAGACCATCATCAAGCCGGGGATCAGCTCCCTTTCGCAAAGGCAATTGTCAATCCCGCGCTTGATGGCGATGTGCGGCACTCCACTCTCGCGGGTGTTGGTGTAGCATGGATGGTTATGAATGGTGTCTACGAGTTGATGAACGCCGATGCCTCTTCTCTTCAGGAACTTCTACAATTGGTTGCTATAGGTACTGTGACCGATGTTGTTGATTTGATTGATGATAATCGAATTCTGGTTTCTGAAGGTCTGAAAGTTATGCGTCGGATACCGCTTCCGGGTGTCTCAGCTCTTGCGAAATCCGCTTCAGTTGATCTTGAAAGCTGCAATTCATCCCATCTGGCTTTTTACATCGGACCAAGACTGAATGCCTGCGGGAGAGTAGGGCACGCGAAGCAGGCAGTTGACCTTCTGCTCGCCATGAATGAGCAAGAAACTGAGGAACTGCTTGCCCCAGTCGCGGAGAATAACAGAATCAGAAAACAGTATGAGCGTGATGTAGAGAAACAGGTCAAAGGGTTGACTGCAGAATTGCATGACCCGAGGTGCATTGTGCTTGCAGGTGAAGGGTGGCATCGAGGCGTTGTGGGAATTGTGGCTTCAAGACTTGTATCTCGATTCGGAGTTCCTGTAATACTGATATCTCTGGAGGGTAATTACGGGTACGGTTCAGCAAGGAGCATTCCCGGGATTTCGATACACTCTCTGCTTGGAAGGATTCAGGATGAGTACATGATTCTGAGCAGTTTCGGAGGTCATCCGATGGCTGCGGGACTGACAATATTAAGAGATAATGTGCAATTACTCAAAGAGCATATGGAAACGCTGCTGTCTGAGAAAAAGTGGGATGAGTATCTTGGCTCCGTCCTCTATCTTGACGGAAGCCTTGAGGAGAAGGACTACACAATCGAAACCGTCCGCGCTCTTTCGAGACTTGAGCCATTTGGATCGGGCAATTCGATGCCGGTCTGGCTCGCAAGAGGTGCCTATGCGATTCAGTGGAGGGCTGTTGGGAAAAACAGGAATCATCTCAGTTGTAATCTGAAAATCGGTTCCAGAATTTTCAGAGCAATTGGATTCAATATGGTGGAAAAGCAATCACTGTTCAGCAGCAGAGTTGATCTTGCCTTTACACTCGACATTGATACATGGCGTAACGATGGAAGCATCCAGCTCATGCTGAAGGATATTCGCAGGACGGGAAAGCAGAACAGCTGATGATATCATTTGAGCAGGAAATTGAAAATACATTTCACGGAGATGCTCTGTCTCAGGTCATTCCTGGATACACTGTCAGAACGCTCCAGGTTGAACTGGCAAAAGCAGTGGGAAAAGCTCTCACCACGGGTGGGATTCATTTTTTTGAAGCAGGAACAGGTATCGGGAAGAGTATTGCTTATATAATTCCCGCTCTTTTATCCGGCAGAAGGATCTTCGTATCCACAGCGACTATAACTCTTCAGGATCAGCTTGCAGGTAAGGATGCTCCCGCCATACTGTCAGCACTCAAGCTCGATTCCATGGTGAGTGTCCTCAAGGGGAGAAATAACTATTTATGCCTGAGGAAATGGAATTCCGGTTCAGAAATTGTAAGTACAGATCTGAGTTTTTCGAGGTGGGCTGATACCACGGATGATGGTGATATCTCATCTTTTTCAGAGAAAGTCTCAGGGTCAGTCTGGCGGCATTTCAGATCGGATCATATGGATTGTACAGGAGCTTCCTGTCATTTCAGGGGTGCCTGTCACTTTTTCAAAGCCCGTAACCTCGCTCGAAAATCCGATCTGCTTATACTGAATCATCATCTTCTTGTATCCGGGCTTCTTTCAGAAGATGTGCTGCCGGGAGCGGATGTACTGGTGATTGATGAAGGGCACAGGCTTGAAGACGCGGCAAGCGAATGCCTCGGGCTTTCGCTAAGCGAAGGATCACTTCTGCCCATGTTTGACGGTATTGCTTTCAGTGAGATCGAGACAGCTGCGAAGGCTTCAATGCTTGAACTTGCCAGACGGCTGTCCTCCGCTATAGCAGAGCTTACTGCTTCCATTGATAAAACATCCTTATGGGATCCTGTACCGCATCTGGAAAGCCTTGAGAAAGCAGGTGACCTCGCCAGAAAGCTTGCTTCGGATGCAGGGCAGAATGATGACCTGCTGCCGGTTGTCCAGACAGCAACGGCAGTTGCACAGGCAACGAAAAGGCTGTCAGAATTGAGTACGGAAGAATATTGCTGCTTTGTGGAGGTGAATAGAAAAAACTCTGTTCTAAGAGCTGTTCCACTGAATATCGGTCCTGAACTATGTGATACAGTGTACTCAAAATTTGATACTACGATTCTTACTTCAGCCACGTTAACAGTTGCGGAAGAGTTTGATTTCTTCAAGGACAGACTTGGAGGCTGGGACGCGTTGACAAAAAGTTTTGGAAGTCCGTTCGATTACAGGTCTCAGGCGGTGCTTTCCATTCCGGACAACCTGCCGGAGCATGATTCTCACGAGGATCTTGCCCGAGTAGTATGGGATTGGGGAAAGAGGCTTGCAATCATCCTTGAGGGAAGAACTCTAATGCTGTTTACGAGTTACAGGAACCTGGAACTTGTTAGAGAAAGGGCTGTGCTGGAGATGCCTTCGGATATGAGGCTCTTTGTCCAGGGTGAAATGTCGCGAAACAGAATACTTGATGATTTCCGGAAATCCAGCAGAGGGATTATTCTTGGCACCTCTTCCTTCTGGGAAGGCGTAGATCTGCCAGGTGAGATGCTTCAGGCAGTAGTAATCGACAGGTTGCCGTTTGCCTCGCCAGGACATCCACTAACCAGAGCAAGGATGGATCTGATTGAAAAAAATGGAGGAAGCTCTTTTGGCAAATATTCTCTTCCTCTTGCGGTTGTACGTCTCAAACAGGGGGTTGGCAGACTGATCAGATCATGCAGGGACACAGGTGTTATTATGATTATGGATAGAAGAATTATTTCACGGAATTACGGCAAAGTATTTCTGAGCTCTGTTCCACCTTTTCGGATTGTATCTCAGGATATGATAGAATCCTTCATAATGGAACATTGCTCCGGCAGCAGTGTATCAATACATGAAGGTAATCCCGATTGAGGTGATGAATGAGGATCAGTCAGCTGAAAGTAGAGTATTCTCAAAGGGGTACTGCTGATATTGAGTTGCCGGATGCTCTTTTAAGTGTGCGAGGTCGCGATGGAGCTGTTCCCGGTGAAATGAAGAACGTCATTTTTCTGAATCAGGTTCATGGTTCAGAAATAATCCACAATCCGGTGATTGGTGCGTCGGCAGATGGGATGATTCTATCCAGAGGAACACTATCTCCGGGAATTCGAACGGCAGATTGCCTGCCTGTGTTCATTTCATCCTATGATTATACAGCTGCATTTCACGCTGGCTGGAGGGGACTTGCTTCAGGCATCTCATACAGGATGATAAAGGAATTCCCGACTGAGCCGGATTTTATTGTACTTGGAAACTGCATTTGCGGAGACTGCTATCAGGTTGGACCGGATGTCAGAGAAAAAGCACTCCGCGATCTTCCGGAGTATCCGCATCCCCCCGGCAGGCTTGATCTGAAGAGGGCTGCTCTTGATCAGATGGCTGCTGCCGGTCTTTCAGAGGAATGTACGGTTTTCGATATTCCCGAATGTACAGTCTGCAGGAAGGATCTGTTTTTTTCTTTCAGAGCAGATGGATCGGATAAGAGAAATCTCACCTGGATGAAAGTGAAAGGAGTGTGACTGTTGCCTGAAGATCATATTAGTACAATATTTGCGCTCTGGTAATAAAACGAGTAATCATGATAATTGTGTTGTAGTATTCCCGATATGGAGGAAAGAATGATGAGATATTCATTTATAATAGCATGCCTTGCACTGCTGGCTTGCGGTACTGCTGTTGCATCGGAAGATGGAGAATCCACGAGGGTTGGAATAGTACCATTTGGATATTCCGGTTCAGATGCACGATGGGTCAGTGAAAAATTGTTTAATGAACTGAAAAATAATTTTGAGGACAGTGAGGAATACTCTTTCATTTCAAAGGGTGATCTGGAAGATGCTTTTGAAGACCTGGGATTCAATCCATCAGATTTCGAGTATGGCGTGCCGCCTTCATTCGTTGCGAACGCAGGTATTGCTCTTGGTGCAGATATGATCCTTTATGGAAATGTTTCTCCGTCAAATGAAGAACTCATGGTTTTATGGAATGTCTGCATCCCTGCATCAGGGAATACTGTGAATGCGGATCCGGTTGTAGTCGCTAAGAACACCGAACCTGTCAAGCAATTGGCTGGAGAGATGGTCAGTGTTCTTTCCGAGCTTATCGGCGGCAGAATTCAACAGGCACTCGATCAGGCTGCATTCAGCATACAGATGAAAAACTGGTCCATGGCGATCATGTTTCTCAAACAGGCGCTTTCGGTTGATCCGACATTACTTGATGCGAATTTACAGCTCGCCGGGATCTATCTTGAGCCTGATGTTGATTCGGTTAACATGGCTATGCAGATATATGAAACAATCCTTACGGTAGACGAGAATAATACCAATGCTCTTGCTGGACTGGGCAGCGTTTACCTTACTCAGAATGATGCAGAAACAGCAAAGATATATTTCGAGAGTGCAGTCGATATCGATCCTGAAAACGCTGATGCTTATCTCGGACTTGCCTCTGCATACCAGGCTCTGGGTGAGCTTGATCAGGCGGTTTGCAGTTTTGAAGAGGCTCTTGCACAGAATCCGACCAATCTTACTATTAAATTTCCTCTGAGTCTTCTGTATTTCCAGCTTGGGGAATACTCGAAAGCAATTCCGTATATGGAGGAGATTCTTGCTGTTAATTCCAATATGCTTGCTCTAAGGCAGCGCCTTATCCAATCGTATATTAACACTGGGCAATATGGAAATGCTGCAGATCACGCAGTGATTCTCCTTGAATCTGATTCCGGTAATTCGCAGATGATCCTATACACTGCTCAAGTTGAGGCATGGGCAGGCAAAACATCCAGTGCGGTAAACAGACTGGAATCTCTTATTTCAAGTACCGGCAGTCGAGAGGCTTATATCCTCCTTGCGTCAATCTACCGTGACAGCGGACAGAGGGGAGCAATGCAAAGTGTATTTTCCCGCCTTAGTAATGCTTATCCTAACGATCCCCTCGCAAACTACATGATGGGTGCATTCTATTATCAGAGCGGATCGAACAAAGCAAGAGTATCTGAACTGATTCCAGAGAACATATCAACGTGGCAATCAGCTATCAGTGATCTTAATACTGCTATTTCCAATCTCTCGCAGGTTACCGGTTACAGATATAACAGCGCTCAGAATATGGTTCAGGCAGCCTATAATTCGATATCTCTTTGTGAGGAGAAGATCGACAGGGTTGAAAGATACAGTCAGTAGCAGGATTCAGAAAGCACTTTCTGTCTGCTTTCGATAATAGTCACCGGCCGGTATGAGTTCAAATCCCGGTCGGTGATCCGGTAATATCCGTCAGCATTATCTTGCATTTTGCAGATTATTATACGGGGCGACCTGAAGATAGCGCATTCTTCTGAAGTTTATTATAAATAAACAGTATTGGTTAGAAATATGCTTTCCTTAATGCAGGAGGTATTCGATCATGAAACGTGGATTCACTCTGATAGAACTTATGATTGTGGTCGTGATTGTAGGAATTATTTCCGCAATAGCGATTCCCAAATTTGGAGATATTAAGACCGATTCACAGAAATCTTCATGCAGATCAAATATGCGAAACCTGGCATCTGGAATGAACATATACTTTGCGGAAAGGAATGTATACCCAAGACGTATCAGTGAGCTGGACTCCGTAATGTCTAACGCGTCTGATATGCGGTGTCCCTCAGCAAGCGAATCTGGATCCGGATCCAGTGGACAGTACTATGTATATGGAATCGTATATACATGGTGGGGTGTTACATATTCTTATTATTATTCTGTCTGTTTCTATGTTTTCCCTGAACACGGATACATCTGGGACGGAGTACCCAGCTGGATTAGAGGCTGGACCCCGGAGTAATTTCCTTTTGAGATAGCTGATTTGGAAGTGCGATATTCGTGGGATAACTACGGATGGATAAACAGATGGGGAAATGTCAATGCGATTGAGAAGATCGCGCCTGGTTCAGACTGCTCATTCCGATGGAGCCGCATATCGAGTAACGGATCAACCTCTGATATCTGAAAATACCGATTGGTTCTTCCGGATGGTTATCCCTTCCAGAATTGAAACGATTTCCGGATCATAGATTGATCCTGATCTTCTCTTAAGTTCCAGAATGGAGTTCTCTATCGATTGACCTGACAAATTTGCGGAAAAATCACTCGAAATAGATAAAATTCTCGAAATAAGAGGTATTGATCTGCCTTTTAGTCTTTCAGGTTTACCTGAACCATCAAAATTTTCAGTTATATGTCTGATTCCCCTGACTATATCCGGTGGAAGCTGAAACTGTACTTTTAAGGGATCCGAAGAGAATGTTTCCTGAGAATCCTCTTCAGCCTTCTTTAAAATAGCAGCTGTGAGATGAAGCATTGCGGACATTTCCAGATCTTCAAGCGAATTCTCATCCATCCCCATCTCCCGACCGATATTTCGCGCTACTGTTGCAACCTGTTTGCTGTAACCAGTTTGCTTGCTGTCAGACATATCAAGGGAATAGACCATAGCCTCCAGACATTTCCATCCACTCTTCAGAACGTTTTTTCTCAGTTCAAGATTTAGAAGGACTATTTCTGTCTGTGAGACGAATATTTCCAGTCTCTCTGCGTCGAGAGCTGTATTCAATGCGGGCCATATCTCAAGAAGGAGTCCTCCTGTGCCCCTTCGGGATAACGGAGCGTGGTCGTCGGGAAGTGTCATACCCGGAGGATAGGTCAGGCTTATGTTATTCCAGCTCACTCTTACCGCCTCCGGCTCCGCGGCACGAAACCAGAACCGCGCAAGAGTACGAAGAGCTTCAATTGGGGTTTTGAGGTTTGCCAGAATATCAGAATGCTTACCGAGTTCATCCTCCAGAAACCTTGTTCTGGAGAAGGAAAACCTTGCTCTGTCAATCAGGACGGACAGACCGGTCTGAATGATGAGTATAGCGGTGACACCGGTAACAATTCCCCATTCCCAGGCACTTCGGGACACTGTAGCTGAATGAATTGCAGCTGGAACGAGAAAAAGAACGAACAAGGCAGGATAGATTATCGATTTAGTGTACTGTGATATGGCATACTTGATTCCTCTATACTCTGTGAATCCGGTGAGCAGGTGTAAAACATGATTAATCAACACAGCCACCAGCACCGCTGCCACGAGAACGACAGTAGCCAGATAATTGTTTGCCAGTGCCTGTATTCGGTATGGCTGAAGAATTATTGCTGTAATTCTAAGTGACAGGAGGCTTATCAGCATGAATTTAAGACTCCGATTGAAACAGTCTGACAGGTTTCCGCCAGATCCAAGTGCATAGACAAATGATCCAAGGAAAGTTGCGAGTATAAAACCGGCTTCCTGAAAAATCGAATATCCGGTTAATGACATATATGCCTGAAATGCTGGATAGAGGACTACTGGATATCCGATAGTGCGCTGACTTTTCAGTGCAACCGTGTAAAAAAGCCCGAACCAGATACAGAACAGAGTAAGTATTTCCCCTGCGCCGGGAAGTGTGTATCTCACAGGAAGCCAAAGAATGAGAAGAAGAATGATTGCTCCGGTAAATAACGTTATTCCTTCAGGTCTTCTTGTTCCAATCATGCCTGACGCGCCGATTCGCTTTGAATTACTTTCTCAAGGGCATCAACTATCCTGGAGTCGAATTGAATTCCTTTCCCCTCTTTTATTGTTTCAATCGCGTTTTCCTGGTCTGCAATTGAATGATATGATCTGGCACTTGTTATTGCATCGAATGTGTCTGCTATGGCTACGATTCTTGCAAGAAATGGAATATCAATATTTTGAAGACCATCGGGATATCCGTTTCCATCAAGTCTCTCATGATGGCTTCTAATTATTTTTGTGACTTCTTCATATCCGGACAGTTCCGATACGATTTTTGCTCCCTCGGCAGGATGATTCTGTATTATCTCTCTTTCCCTTCTTGTAAGGAGGCCTCTTTTTGTGAGAATTGGTATCGGAATAGCAAGTTTTCCAATATCATGCAGGATTGCTCCGACTCTTAGAATCTGGATGTTTTTCCGGGAGAGTCTGAGTTCCCTGCCGAGTGCGCAGGATAGATCCGATACTCTCATTGAGTGTCCATGAGTGTAATCATCTTTTGAATCCGCCAATCGTGCCAGCATGACAGCTGCCGCAAGGAATGACTTATCACTTCTCATCGAATGACCTACTGCTTCCCAGGCATGTTTGAGAAGAAGTGTCAGATTATCCAGCAGATTTGATGGCATTCCGCGGATTACATTTTCAGTTGGACCGCTCAATAATAACAGGAGATCTGAATTATCTGATAACCCTATAACAGTTGCAGTTATTTCACGAACCTTGAAATTCAGCGAAATTCTGCCCTTGCCGGGAATACTTCCAGTAATTTCAGAAGTGATAACATTTCTCTGTCCGTTCAAACTCCATAGTATCCAGTCAGGATTACCTGAGGAGCGGGAAAGAATCCTTACCCTGCATTCCTCAGACTCTGAGAAATATTCTTCGAGTGTTGCCAGGAATTCACTGAAAGTAAAGGATTCCATCAATCGTGCAGCAAGTATATTCTGTTGGATGATTTCTCTTATCCTGAACTGGTTTATTCTGTATTTTTTAACTATTGACCTGCCGATAAAAGAGAATCCCGTAATTGTGAAAACAGCAAGAAGGGCGCCGAGAAGCTCTGCCTGTATGAGCAGAATGATTGTTATAAAAGTGAGTGGGAGGATAACAATATAAGATATCAACTGCCTGCCTATCCTATCGGTAACAGGTAAAGTACATTTTCTCGAGAATAGATAATTCAGAATTATATCAGATAGAATTACAGCAGGGATGGCTATTATTATTGAAAGCTGTTGCTGGAAGTTCTGCAAAAACCACGGAATTATGATAGAACTGGTCCTGAGAATTGCAATTGCAGTTATTCCTGAAATCAGATATCGCCAGAATACTGTTCGTGATTCTTTAGTTCTAAGAAGTGAGCTGCCGAGAAAACAAATACTTGTGACTTCAAAAGCAAGAATCTTCGGGCAGAGGAAGAATATCACAAAGATGAATATCCTGTTCATGGAGAATTCAATTGAGGACGAAGTGATTATTGGATAGCCACCGGTGATAATACTCCCCACAGCCAGAACTGCAATAATCAGAATATGATCCGGACTAAAAAACCCAGTTGAGAGCAGATTGCTGCATCCGAATATCTCACTGATCGGATTTATCATAATCCATTTCTTTCTGATGTGAATATCTGTACCATGACCAGCTGCCATTCATATGCGCCTGAATCAACAGCACCTGCAATTCCGATATTTCGATAGGCTGGAGACATGCATGTTCTCAGATGGAAAGGGCTTATCAGGATCATGGACCAGGCTTCCTGGTATCCTGCCCCCCTTCCGATATTTTCTCCGTACGTTTCCATTCCTGCGGGTAGAATATCCGGCAGATCACTGTTCAGGGGACTGAAATGAACAGAGGTTCCGGAAAAAGCAAGAGCACCTGCTCTAATAAAAGCAATGGAATCAAGCATGCTTTCACGATGGAGAGCCGGGATTCCCGCATTCTCTCTGAGCATATTCACTTCATCGAGTATATCTTCAGGACATGATGCGTCAGATGCTGCTGAAGGTATGTCACCCATCAGAACATCAGTTACCGTGCCTCCCGATATCACCGGGAAGAGAAGGGTAATGGAAGGGCCCGATGCTGTCTGCTCCATTATCTCCACCCAGTAAATTCCATATTCCGCAGCTGAAAATGTGAATCTTCCTGTGGAATCCGGTACAAGATCAGTCACCTGCATTCCGGGAGTTCTGATCGCTGCCTGAGGATTCCTGAGAGTTTCGTACCCATCGAGAATGAAGCCAGTTTCAGAACCAACCGGAACTTCTGATTGAATTTCGAGAGGACTGCAGCGTGGTGGAGGCGCAAGGACCAGAACCTTGTCTCCGCCGATGGACCAGTCGGCGATACCGTAATATCCCCACTTTCCGGACGTGTCTTCCTGAATAGCGTTCAATTCCCTGCTGTCGCATGGAAGCAATTGTACTCGGGACAATAATCCAAACCAGTTATTAGCAGCTGCCAGTACCGGCAGATTTCCTCCTGAAGGTACATATCCAAGTAATGAAATATCAGAAGCAAGGCTGTCAAGTGAGGAGATGCGTACCGGTTCGCAACCCGCTTCAATCCTCTGTGCGGGGAAGAAAACAGGAATCAGGAATGTGATTATTACAGCGAAGCTGATTCTCATAAATTTCATTATACTTAAAATACTCCAGGATGGAAAATTGAAAAGAGGGAAAACCTGTTGAAAATTCTTTTGGTGCAATCTCCCACCGGGCGAAGGGAAGCACCCATATTCCCACTGGGTCTTGCCTGTCTGGCCGGTCAGCTCATTGAACACGACATTAAGGGATTGGATTTAAGTCTGTATTCCGAATTCGCAGGTATTCTCAGGAGCGAGCTTGAATCGTTCAAACCTGACGTTGTATGCATTTCGCTGCGCAATATTGATGACAGCTCTTATCCTGTAACTTTTTCATATATGACACCTTTTTCGGAGATCATTGATGTTCTGGAACAATGGGAAGGTACTTTGTTAGTAGGGGGAACCGGTTTTTCCATATACCCTTCGATTATTCTGGATAAGTATCCCAGGATAGATTATGGTCTGCCTGGAGAAGGTGAGGATCAGCTCCCGGTGCTATTGAATCATATCGAGCATGGTTCGAGCATTCCGGAATGGGGCGGAGGCAGATTACTGCCCTGGGGGAAAGTCGATCTTGATGCTGTCTCTTCTCCGGATTACGCATTTCTGAACTTATCATACTACTCAGCCGATGACGCTATAGGTATCCAGAGCAGACGGGGCTGCGAATTTAATTGTACTTATTGTACGTACGGCTATCTCAGTGGAAAGAAGTTCAGAGAAAGACCTGTAGCTAAGGTTCTGGAAGATATCAGGACCCTTGAGAAGCTCGGTGTGTCACGATTTCAGTTCGTTGATTCGGTGTTCAATGCTCCAGAGGACTATTTTGAGGAACTTCTGTCTGCTATTGAGGCATCTGAGACGAAACTATCCTGGAGTGCGTGGCTTGATCACAGGATAACCCCTGATCAGCTTGCAAGAATGAGACATGCAGGAGCTGTAAAGGTTGATTTCTCCCCGGATGCGATTTCTGACAGGGGTCTTCAAAGAATGGGCAAGCGTGGAAAGGCAGCGGATCTTCTTCCAGCAGTAAAGGCAGCAAGAGCATTGGGTTTTCACGTGGGTATTAACTTCTTCAATGGGAATCCGGGAGAGGGTTTTGGTTCATTGCTCAGGAAACTCTGGTTCATGTTCAGGGTCAGGCTGATGCTTGGTCCCAGAGAAACATTTGTGAATATCGGCACCATAAGGGCATACGCTCATTCCCCAATTGCGTTACAGATGATAAACGAAGGACTGGTTGACGAAGAGTGTGATTTCTTTGATCCTGTATTCTTCAGAACAGCGGGTCCATCTGACTGGTTGTACCGAATACTCCAGAGGATGCGAAGATTGAGACATGGCTGAAACTGAGAATTACTATAAACTTGGTCTTACAGGCTGGCCTCTGGAACACTCACTATCTCCATTCATTCATCTTGAATTTCTCAAATCCTGTGGCCTGCGGGGGGAGTATGAATTATACCCCATGATGCCGGGACAGCTCATCAATAATGCGCTCATTCTCCTGGAAACAGGAATTACGGGATTGAACGTTACTTATCCTCATAAAGCTGCAGCTTATGGAATCTGCGATGAGATCATGGGAGATGCGTCAGTAATTGGAGTAATAAATACTGTTCACAGAATTGACGGAGTGACTTATGGTTATAACACTGATATCTGCGGTTTCCGGCATCTTCTATCACTCCTGTCACCGCCTGAGCCCTTTTTTATTGTTGGAGCCGGAGGAGTCGCGCTTGCGGTAGATCTGGTGCTTTCGTCCGATGGAGCGGAATCTGTTGTGTTCAGCAGGAATCCGGAAGCATGGAGAGGAAATTCACCTGCTCGGGAACTAGATGAAATAGAATCTGCCTTACTGAAAACCAGAGACTGTACCGTAATAAACGCAACGACTCTGGGATGGATGAATAACGATTCCTTCCCGGTCGATGCTGAATCTTTGAAGGACAGGTTCTTTATTGACTTGAATTACAACCGGTTCTGGAAATGGAGAAATCTTCTTAATACAAACAGCTCAAGGGTGTTTACCGGGGAATCAATGCTTGTATATCAGGCTGCGGAG
The DNA here is from genome assembly GCA_021108435.1 of Candidatus Aegiribacteria sp. NCBI lineage: Bacteria > Pseudomonadati > Candidatus Aegiribacteria > Candidatus Aegiribacteria sp. Next base: position 65,074 of record JAIOQY010000184.1, on the reverse strand, counting down.
TCTTTCCGTATATGGACAGAAATCATGCCTGAAACAGAAGATGTTCTTTTAATGATTCAGCACATGCGTGAAAAGGATGATATTAATGGAGCATATTGATCAGAGATGGATCACAGGCAGGCTGAACAGCGGATTTTCTAAAGATGATTTGAAGGCGATTCTTCTTTCATCAGATGAAGAATCGGAAATACTGTTCGAAGCCGCAAGAGAAGTTCGAAGACTTCACTTCGGTGACAGGGCTTTCATTCGGGCTGTAATTGAATTCGCCAACACTTGCAGATGCAGTTGCGTCTATTGCGGAATGAGAGCAGAGAATACGGAAATTCTAAGATTCACACTTGATCCAGATGAAATAGTATCCGTGGCTGAAACCGCGCTTTCGAATGGGATAAGAACCTTTTTCCTCCAGGCGGCTGAAAGCGAGGAGTACAACGCCGAATGGCTGGGTGATGTTATCAGGAGGATATCCGACATGGATATGATGGTGCTTCTGTGTGTAGGAATTCACAGAGCTGATGACCTTGATTACTGGTATGAAGCCGGAGCCAGAAAATTCATTCTCAAACATGAAACTTCCAATGCTGATCTCTTCGAGAAAATGAAGCCCGGGTTTACTCTTGCCGATAGGATCAAATGGCTGAGGACTCTCAGAGATCACAGTTACCATATTGGTTCAGGGCCGCTGCTTGGTCTTCCAGGGCAGACAATAGATTCTCTTGTCGATGATCTCATTCTCATGAAGGATCTGAAAGTTGACATGTCGAGTGTTTCTGTTTTTCTCCCTGCAAAGGGGACACCCCTTGAAGACTATCCTGTTGGTGACGTTGATCTGGGACTTCGCTTCATAGCTGCTATGAGGCTATTTTTAAAGAATACGCTTATACCGGCAACGAGTACTTTTGAGCGTTTGAGAAAGGATGGCCAGCTTCGGTGTTTCGATGCGGGAGCCAATGTTATTACCGTGAATATGACTCCGTCAAGGTTGAGAGATGATTATGAGCTTTACTCCGAACGATTCTATGTTAATCTTTCGCATGCCCGGAAGACAATCGTGAGAGCTGATCTTAGTGAGACTACAGAAGCGGATTTGTTCAGCAGGAAAATGTAACAGCCTTTCATACAGCGTGCAGATCTTTGCACATTCTTAAGTTTACATTGGATTAATATTACTGCAATTCAATAATAAATACACATCAATCGATAACACAGATCTGGCAAGAAGTATGCATTAAGTAGTGTTGTTATGAATACAAATAGAAGCAGATCATATTGTGATATTCCGAAGGGGACGGGCTCCGGTGCCGCATATGTTATTTCATTAGCAGTATCAGCTGTAGTTATACTTTCCATATCACTCCTTTTTGGATATGTCTCGAAAGCATCTGAAAAGCAGAAAGTAGTAGAAAAATCGACACAGGCAACATTATCACACGATGCAGCGATTGAATATGCCGCATTCATGTATGGTTCCGGCAGAATATCTCCTGAGGATTCCATCCTGCCTGTTGAAACCGGGGGGATGATATCTCGATTCCGACTTATTGAATCTACACCGGTTGAAAGCAGAACGCTTCGTTACGAATTTCCGGGAGTATCTGAATTATCAGCTGTTCCGTCGCGCAGTGGTCTGCTGGTTGCTGGAAATACGACAGATGACAGCGTTATTGTATATCTCAGAGAGTATGGCGAAGACAGGAACAGGGTGGGTTTCCCCGTAACGATATGTTCCGTTCAAGGCAGCTGGATCTTGAAGGAATGCGTACCCGATATTGAACCTCTTGCTGTTCTTGCGTGTGATAACACTGAAGTTGATGTCCTTATTGCCATATCTGATTTTGGTTCGTCATCAGCCTATTCTCTTGGGGATTTTAGAATTTCAGAGTCTTCTGTTATCACCACAGGTCTTACAGAATCAGGGCCTGTAGTTGTTATAAATGATGGGTTCAACGCTGGAATAGCCATCGAGCTTGATAGCGGAGAAATCAGGCATCTCTATTCTGCCACAGGAACATGTCCGGTGATTATGCCTGATGGGAAAATATTCGGGGAAATATCATCTGATGAATCTATAGCTTCCACACTTAATCCTCCTTTGATCAAGGATGTATTTTTCGGTGATTTTGATCTTGATGGATATTACGACACGGTATGGGCAAGCAAGGACTGTCTTGCCTGTATGTCTTCAACCAGAGGAATGCTGCTAAAAGATGAAGTAGAATCCGCTGAACTTATCGCATGGGGGTATATCCAAGACAGGCACGGACTTGGAGGATTATGGGATTATGGGAATTCGGAAGTATCCTGGAGGAAGTATCTTGTACACGGTTTCCAGAATCTTAATAATCATAATGTTCTTCTAGACGGGTATAACGGAAGAATATTTTCTTATCGGAATACTCTTACTGGCCACAGGAACGGGAGTACTGAAATAGTTACTTCTGATATATCAGGTCAGGTTTCCCCTCTGCTTAATAGTGGTATTCCAGGGGACTTCAACGGTTCCGGTGGAATTGATATAGCGGTCATCTCTGAAGAAAATATGTTGTTATACCTGGATCCAGCCGGATCCGAGGATGTCCTGGTGGAACTGGAAATTTCAACAGGCAGATTCGATGAAGAACCGGAATTAAGAAACATGTATACCTTCAATATTCTTTTTTCAAATAGAAACAGGCTGGATATCCTGACACCAGTGGGGAGGATCAGGGGATGAAGATCGGGAAACGTTATTCCCCTTCGAAAGCACTGGTTCCCATGGTGACTCTTTTACTGATAACCTTTACAATCCTGTTCTCTCTGAAATTCTTCATCTCAGGGAGAATGGAACTGTCAGACAGGAGAAATGCTCTGATACTTGCTACAAATCGAATGTCTGCTCTCAATTACCAGGTGGATGTCCCGGAGGACGGTTCATCAATGTATCATGAGATCGTAGGCAATTCTGATTTTGTAGTAAGAACAGTTGTATTCACGCTTGCAGAGAATGAGCGCGAATTCTCTGTAGAAGTTACATCATCTTCGGGAGAAAGAATCGAACTTGTACGGAGAATATATCTTAACTGCAGGAACGGTAATGAAATTGAAATTGAATCAATTAATGAGACAGGAGGAAACGATGACAGGTAGAATACCCCGTAACGATCAGGGAGGATTTACCCTGGTCGAGTTGCTTGTCGCGAGTGTTATACTCGCGATTCTGATCGTAGGTCTTGGTTATTTCATTTCGTCGATGATCGAGAATTCGAACAAAATTGATGACCAGACAAAAGCGTTGGAACTGTGCAGACAGGGACTTGAGCAATGCAGAACTGAAGATCTTTCCGCAGGAACAACTTCGGAAAATATAACCCTGGCAGAGATAACCTATACAAGGGACTTAACTGTAAGTGATTACAGCGTGGAATATTCAGAGGCAAAACTCATTGTCTGTGAAGTTACATGGAATAGCTCAGGGGCTTCAGAAACAGTATCTCTAAGTACAGTATTTTAGGAGAGAAGGAGGATTGCAATGAATTGGCTTAAAAAAAGCAGGATAGGAATGACGCTTGTCGAGATTACGATAGTACTCGTGATTCTCGGAGTGGTGCTGGGAGCAGTATTTCTTCTTCTGACAAGGGGTACTACTGAATTCCACTTCTCCCGCAGACAGAATGAGCTGGATATCGCCGCAAGGCAAATTCTTGAAGCTATAACAAATACAGTTATCTGGGCTGGTTATATGCCCAATCCGGTATGGGATGATGATGAATGGCATCCGATAACACTGGCAACCATCAATGAGCTTGAGTTCTATGCTGATTATAAACCATGGGAGATTCTGGATGATTCAGACTACAGAAGAATCAAACTCCTCTTATCGGGACAGGTTCAGATAACAGACCGCACTGCTGCATTTTCACAAACCGTAGGCAGCAATGTAACAAATCTCTCATTTACTTATCTTGATGAAGATGGAGTGATGCTTGATACACTTACTACAGAGGAAAAGCGGGATCAGATCAGGCATATTCAGATAAGAATTGAGCTTGAATCGGAATACGCCGGTAATGTGTATTCAACAGTGATGTTTACAACGGTAACACCTCGTAATCTGGGGATAAGCCATAATATCGATCCGAGTTTTGGCGGATGGCCGGAAATCAAGGGAAATATTGCCTTCAATGTTCCGGGCTTATCCGGAGGACCGGCGCCTACAGCTGATGAAGTCTTTATGATAAACAGATTGAGCTTATGGGGCTATACAGTAACATTACTGACTGATCCTGATCTGGAGAGTTATGATTACTCGAATATTAACCTGCTTATCCTCAGATATATGGAGGCAGATGTTCATACATGTACTGATTTCCTGATAAATCTCAAAGTACCCATAATTACAATGAATGGACAGGAAGCTTCAGGAACATTTCTAATGGGTTCTGATTTCGGAGTCACAACGGGAACAGATATGACGGTTATAGAAGCTTTACATCATGTAAATAACGATCTCCCGGACCCGTTGTTCACCATATATTCCGAAGCGGCAGAGCATTCGATTCTGTACACTTTCGATGCTGGAACTTTCTTTCTGACAAAAGAGGGTATTGCTGACGATTACTCCGGAGTCTGCTACCAGGAGAATGGCGACGCTCAATCCCGCAGGGTTCACTATTCCCCGTGGGAAGCGACAAAATACACCAGCGACGGATGGCTGCTGTTCAGCAACACGGTAGAATGGGGGGCCTGGTACCCGGAAGAGGAAATCGGTGACCCTATCATGCCGCTTGAGGATTTTGAAAGAACAGAAGAAGACTTCCCTGAATTAGAAATTACATCAATTGAATTCGAAGCGACTTTCTGTCCTACATTTGATGATACATTTACATACGATGATGTAGATGTTTATATGGGCACGACGAGCGATGACGTTTTTGGTGCCGATGGCGAATGGGACAAGACAACCATGCAGCATGTCGCTGTGGATGTTAACTGGACAGCTACATGGGAGGCGGACAGCAGCTGCTGGAATGAAATTGTTCTCGATGTCCCCTTCACGCTTCCTGCCGGTGAGAATCTCATGATAAAGATAGAAAAATACGATAATGATATTTCAGGATCTTTTGAATGGGGATGCATTGATACCGGAACAGATTATCAGTGTCGGAATAATTTCAATAACGGTAGTGATCCCGTTAGCCTTACAAGAAACAGCATCCTTCCTGTTGTAAGGCTTAACACCACTGTTCATGGAACTCTTGAGATGATTGAAAAATCGGATAGCGAGGAAGAAGTACCTGTATATACGATGTTCGAGTATTCCGACTTTGAAGGAATATATACGCCTGATCTTTTCCCTGTGGATGACTGGATAACAGGCGGAAAGAAAAACGACTGGCAGTTCGGTGAGCCGGTATTTGTACCGGATATCGATCCAGACCTAACCACTGAGAATGGTAATTCAATAGCCGGAACAGATCTCGGAATTGTTGATCCACCGGGAATCTACGATGGATACTACGAAGACAATGCTTATTCATGGCTGGTTTCACCTGCCTATGAAATGCCTGCAGCAGGTACATACAACAAAATAACACTCAGACACTACATGTGTCTGAGGATTGCGACGGCAGATGAAGGATATGTCTATGTGGGATTCTCCGATACGGAAACTCCTCCCGATTCCATTTCAGGCGACTGGCAGCTGATAAGAACATATATCCAGGATGAGGATGAATGGAGTTATGCTAATACTGACATCAGCCATGAATTCGATAACTATTCCACAAGTGCGTACTTCTTTCTCAAATATGTTCTTTGCTCTAATCTAGCTTTCGTTGGTGGTGGTTGGAACCTTGATAATGTCCAGGTTTATGGAGATAATATCTAGCAGGAGGATGAATATGAAAAACAACAGAGGAAAGAAAAACGGTTCCGCGCTTGTTATGACTGTGGTTGTAATGGTGGTTTTTATGATCATCGGCAGCGGGATCTACACATTGTTCCAGGCAAACATATCATCCTATGAATGGCAGGGAGAATTGCTTCAGGCCAGATATACAGCAGAAGCGGGAGCCAACCTTGCTGCATATATGGTTATGGCTGGCGTTGAAATGCCGCAGGATTCTTTTCCAAGGCAGTTACTTCCTGCAAGTGGAATAGGCTGGTACGATCTTATCGGCGGAGACCTGGGTGAAATAGTTGTCTGGATTGACCCTGATAATGATAATGACGAGATCGAAGCTGCAAATGCTTATGGAGTCAGAGTGCTCGGTCGCGTGGGAACTGCAGAAAATTCCTTTTATTATGGTATGGAAGTCAAGATGATGCCGGAGAATTTTGCCCGGTTCGCCTGCTTTCAGGATGATGGATTTTCAAGCGGCTATTATGGTGACGGCTATATTTTCAGCGGACCGTTTTTCTCGAATGGTCCGATAAACATTTGGAGTAGTGATGCTTCCACATCTACTGATCCATACTTCTACAGTCTGGAGCTGGCGACCAGAGCAGGTGGCGACGGCTACTATTATGGAACAAGCCAGACGCCCGGGGGGCTGACTGTTGTGCCGCAGAGAGATAGGCTTCAAATACAGCCGTACGATAGAATGCTGATGGGTCCTCCTTACTTCGATATGCACGCTGACCAGATACCGTTCAATTCGGGCTCAGTAAACTGGCAGAGGGCAAGGAATAAAGCGGAGTCGGGCGGTCTCTACTTTGATGCCTCTTCACCGCACGGTGAACTTCCAAGCGGTACAAGGCTTATGATAGATAATCATACTCTTCATGTGAAAACGGGTAATGGTGTTCCAGAGACCACTTACGATCTATCCTTATTAGCAGAACCTGTTGTATGGATTGATAACGGCAATAACGACATAATTTTCATCAAGCAGTATCCTGCCGTATGGCCTGCTGTGGAACGGGGGATTGATATGCCCCTCACGATAGGCATGAGCGGGCATCTGTATGTATCCGGCGATCATCATTATATCGATCCTAATATCATGGATACTCATAATGATGATATGCTTGGACTTATTACTGTATATGGAGACGTTGTTATCGCGGAGGATCCTGGTGATGGCGCAGACTGGGGTGTTCCCTGGAGAATGACAACTGATGGCTATATATATTTCTCTGCGACCTTCATGGCCCTGGATGGAGTTCTCTATGCTGAGAATTACTCACAGCCAAGCGGCGGCGCAGTTGATTTTCATATAGTTGGAGGCTATCTTGCCCAGGCTGAAGGCTATACAAGTACTTCATCATCGGGACATAATATAGTAATTGATTACGATACGAGGCTGATGACCAGACATCCACCATATTTCCCCCAGACAGGACAGTGGTCAATTGTCTACTGGGAAAATATACCTGATATGGATCTGCAGAGTATAGAATGGGACAGATATTAAATCGAACATCAGGAACTGTTTAAGAATACCATGCAGTCTGGCCGGTAACAAAGGCGCCGTGCTGGCGATCACGATGATACTTGCCCTGGTTCTGTTCATTCTTTCTACAGCCGTATTCGTTCTGTTCAGAGCTAATATGGATTCGTACATGAACACATCCGGCAGAATCAGGGCAATAGCCGCAGCGGAAGCAGGTGCGAATATCGCGCTGCATGAACTTGCGCTCGGAAACGGAGCGCCGATTGAAACAGACCCATATTTGCTTCCCGGTGATAGTGCGAATTGGATAAGTATTCCAGCGGGAAACGAGAAAACCCGGGTCATAATTGATCCGTATGACGGTAATACAGATCCTAATGTTATTGGCGCTGTCGAAATAAGGAGTACCGGATTATCCGGCAACGTAACAAGAGACATCGTGATACGGGCTTCACCCGATTACCCCTCGAGATATGCTCTTCTTCTGAATAACAGGATTCCACCCGGGTTTTTCGATGATGGAACCTTCATAACCGGACCGGTTCATTCCAACGGTTTAATAGGGTTTTCCAGTCTTTCACCCGACTCGTTTGAAGATCCTTATGTGGCAGCAGTATCCACAAGCCTGGAGAATTTCTACTTCTCCGATGCCGGTTACTCCGATGTACCCCATCCGGCGAATTCAAATATCTGGGTCAGACCCTACCGCCGACATCTCAGGGGAAGTCCACACTGGGTAACTGAAGCTGACAGCATAGACTTCCACTCTATGTCTCAATGGTTCAGGCAGCTGCAGAATGAGGCACATTCGCAGGGAACCATGATCACCAGTGCAGGGAGAATCATTCTTAAGGGTAACATGCTCCTTCTGAAGAGCGGAATAGATTCTCCCGTGGATACGGTCAGCCTTGTCGGAAAGGATTTGGTCTACATTCAGTGTATAGCCGGTTACGCTTACCTTAAAACTGCAGGACGTCCGGATCATGCGGTCACCCTGGTAAGTTCAGGACAGATATACATTGCCGGATCAATTCAGAAACCCGCTTCTGATGATTCAGGACCGTTGGGAATCGTTTCCCTGGCAGACATAATCATTGCAGAAGATCCTGATCTTTCAGGCGGTGATGACTGGCCTTATCCATGGAATATTGAAACTGATCAGCATCTTCAGATCCGTGCTGTATTGGCTGCACCTGATGGCCGTCTCAGAGCACAGGACCCAGGTATGCCGGACCCGAACGTGAGGATTACCATATATGGAGGCCTTATTCTTCAGGATGTTGGTTTAATCGGAATCGGCGGGAAAGGTTATGAACTTGCTATTGCCTGGAATGAGATACTTACGACAAAGCATCCGCCTCATTTTCCGGATCTTGACAGATGGGTAGTATCGTCCTGGCAGCAGGACAGGGATTATGGCGAACTGAGCATCGAAGACAACCTGTTCTAAATGGGGGCCGGGCCTAACATTTAAACATTTCGTCTCTTTTTGATGATTCTCCCGATTGTTACGATATGTTTGTTTAAGAACTGCGCAAGTTCTTTCTGAGTGTATCCATGCTTGGAATATGCTTCAAATAGCGTTTTATTCCTTATTTCTTCATTCATAGATTCGAGATCTTTAAATAGTGAGCTTAGATCCTCTCTGCATGCATATCTCAGTTCCCTTGGAATCTCCGTATCATCTCTGTATTCACTGATTCTTTTACTTAGCGATTCTATAAAACTTTTATCTCCCAGAATCAGACCAGCCTTGATATCCTTCATCGGCGGATCAGCATTGATACCATCCATAACGAAGTTTATGTATCGTTTGCGGGCAAGTGACATATCATTGTCAAACTGGGATAGAATCCACTCTATTGTAAGGAAAGAATCCCACCATTTGGTATTGCCGATGGTTGAAGAAAAACTGCTCCACTGGTATTCTCCAGGGTGTTTCACAATTCCAGCTCTTACAGGATTAAGAACTAGATATCTGCACAGTTCAAGAAGATAGTCATCCCTTTGTACTAGAATTGCTTTAAATCTTCCCTGAAATACATGACCGACGCGATCATATTGCTTATTGAAATACTGGGCATAAATCGAGTTCAACCTGTGTATTCCTGCTGACAGATTTGCGTCAGGAGTTTCTATAAGTAAGTGGTAATGATTGTCCATGATACAGTATGCATGACAGATGTAGTTGAATGCTTTGGTGCAGTTTTTCAGAGTATCAAGAAACTTGTATCTGTCAGCATCATTTATGAATATTGCAGCTTTACTGTTGCCACGCGCGGTAACATGATACAAAGCTCCCGGGTATTCGATTCTTAATTGCCTGCTCATATTATGAGTGTACGCATAAATCAGATACATTTCAAGTGTTGAAAAGAAAAGCACTAAATAAAAGTACCCTCATTAGATGTTCAGCGACAATGTCAGAATCGGATCAAAACATCAATTGCCGCTGATAAACCAGAAATGTTTAAATGTTAGGCCCGGCCCCCAGATCTCTCAGGTTTTCGGCGAAGAGTTTTGCGTATTCACCGGTCGGAAATGCTGATTCAAGGGCACCCGAAGCAAGCCTGATGCTTTCTTCAAGCGGCAATGTGTAGCGCATCACAGTGTATTTCTTCCTGAAATCGGCTACTTCATCGGCAATATCCTCGTTCTTCAGGATTATTCTTGCCATGAATTCAGCCAATTGACCGAAATCGTTTTCATTCATTCCGTACCTGGTCATTTCGGATACACCTGTCCGGATGCCGCTTGAATAAAGGAACGTTTCATCATCGGGAAGTGCCTGGTAGTTGACTATGATGTTATTGGCCTGAAGGCGGTCTGCTATCTTGGAGCCTTCTCCGTGTTCCGCCACACGAACAACAACCTGATGCGTATGTGTGTACCCGTCAGCAGGATCACCCTCAACCATAAGCCCGTTATCCGCAAGGTGTTTCGCGAAGGCTCTTGCGTTTGACAGGACTTTGTTCTGGTACTCATCCTTGAACTCGTTCATCTCCATAGTTGCAACGAGAAGACCCAGAAGAGTGGCAAGATGATGGTTGCTTGTGCTGCCGGGGAAAGCTCTGCTCGTGATATCAAGCCAGAGTTTCCGCAGTGGAGTTTTCTTTGCCATGTTGCTGACCACTACACCACGCTGTGGGCCGAAGAATGTTTTGTGGGTGGATCCTGTGACAACGTCTGCGCCGTCCATAAGCGGAGCCTGGAATGCTCCATAGATCCCGAGCACATGTGCCATGTCGTACATTATGACAGGTCTGTCCTCCCAATTGGCTACTTCGTCAGCCAGTTCCTTGACAGGTTCGGGATAGAGGAACATGCTTTTTCCGAAGATAACAAGCTCCGGACGTACCCTGCGCACAGTTTCCAGCATCTTCGGCACGTCGATCCTGTATGGATTGCTTTCCATCACGGGAAAGTTGACACAGTTCTCCTTGCCTGTTCCAGGATCTATATCAACGAAATTAAAGAGCGCTCCGAAAGGCTGGCTGGACAGGTGGCCTCCAAGACCCAGATTATTGTTCATAACAGAGCGGAGCTTTCTGAATGTGCCATCCGGAGTGGAGCGGTTCACAAATTTGGTTACACCCTCGAATATGACTTCATTTGCCATCTGTCCGCTAATGGTTCTCAGTTCAGCTTCCGAACACTGGAAATATTCCTTTATCGCTTCTCCGACCTCTTCCTCTATTTTTCTGATGAAATCAGTTCCGTGATAGAAATAAACATCCCTGCCCTTCATCCTTTTATGCTCGGCATATCTGCCTGCTGGATCGCACAATTCGCAGATTTTGACAAGAGGGCTGGGTGTATTTTCGGAGGGAATGAGATTAATGCATTTCCTCTGTCTCCACAGGTTGTTCTCCCGTATTCTTCCGAAAAGGTCATCCATTTTTTGCGATAAATCGGCCATGATTCCACTCCTTATAAGTTCATTAACTGGATTTATATTGTTTCCAGTGATCCTCTTACTATGTCAGGCGACAGTACTATAATGCAGGCTCCCCTGTGATTCTCCAAATCTCCGGTAATTTCCTCGATTGAAGCTATCATTTCATCAAGGGTATCGGCTGGAACAAGTGCAAGAATGGTTCTGGGTTCGGGCTGGGAACTGCCGAGAACGTCAAGAAATCCCGCAAAAACAGGTGCTCCGGAAAGGATTTGACTCATGAGATTTCCCTCATGGGTTATGGCCCCTGGAAGACCCATTTCCAGAAAGAGCTCGATAATATCATTGTAGATCTCGTCCTCCTGGACAATTATCAGCATAAGCCGGTTAAAGGTTTTGTCTTTACAGGAATCAATGGCAGTTGCCGGAGCAGCATGATAAAGGAAGGCTTCTCTGAGGGCATACGAGGTTGAACTGCTTAACAGTTCGTATCTGGATTTACCTGCTCCAAGTACTCTGCTGGCTGCCGCCAGGAGCCTCAGATGCATTTCCGGATCTTCAGGCGGGCCTACTATAGCGCAGAATACGTGCACACTTCTTTTGTCCATGGCATCGAACGGCACACCCTTGTTTGAAATACCCAGAGCCAGTACAAAATCCTTCATGCCTGTAACCTTGCAGTGGGGAATTGCGATTCCCTTGCCGAAACCTGTGGATCCCATTTTTTCTCTTTCCAGAAGGCCCTGCTCGATGTTTTCCAGATCGACTCCGGCAGCGCTTGGGGATGTTTCAATAAGTTCAGCAAGGCTTCTGACAACTTCTTCTTTTGTTTTTCCCGCAAGCTCGATTGTGCAGGATTCCGGTAAAAGGTATTTGGAAATATCCATTATTACTCCAATTTGGCGCCGTGCACCACGGAATATCTTGAAAACGGCGGTCCGGTAAGTTCATTAAAAAGTACAGAGAACAGCACAATGTTTATCAGAGTGGCGGTGATCTCTCGATTCAGTGCAAAATATGGCATCGTATCAAGAAATAGTACAAGACCTATGGCTACTCCGGCCTGTGGAAGCATTCCATAACCGAGATATTTCTTAATTATAGGATCCGAATGAGCTGCCGATGCTCCGATATGTACTCCTGCAATCTTTCCCGCAGCCCTGGCCAGAACGAAGATTCCGCCCATAAGCAGGATATGTGGCGAGGTCATGACGGACATACTCAGTTCGGTACCTGCAATCGCAAAAAACGCTGCGTACAGGGGGGGGGAAATCGAGTCAAGGGTATTTATTATCCGATGGGTTTTCCTTGACAGATTCGCCATAACAGCACCAGCCGCCATACTGGCAAGAAGTGCGCTGAGATGGAAACTGTTACAGACTGCTGAAAGAATGAGTATGACCCCGAGTAAAATTATCAGGATTTCATTGGTTCTTCTTCTTTTTCGGGTCAGGAAATGCAGGAGCCATCCTGCTGATGCCCCGAGTACAAGTGATGAGAAGATCTCAATAACAGCATGGAAAACCGAATGAACAAGACCGGCAGCTGATCCCAGGGAATTACCGGCAATAGCAGTAACAGCTGCGAAGAGTAATACGCATCCTGCGTCATCAAGAGCTACGACTCCATACAGGTAATCCACAAAAGGTCCCCTTGCCTTGAGTTCTCTGATAATCGCGACCGTTGCTGCCGGTGCCGTTGCAGATGCTATGGCTCCCAGAATTGCTGCGAATTCCAGCCTCATTCCTGCAATAACGAGACCGGTCGTAACAAGTATGAATGCACCGAAAAGCTGGAACAGTGTAATGATTACCACCGGTCTGCCGATGGTTCTGAGTTTCTTCAGGCTGAACTCACTTCCAATAACCAGGGCGATAAGTGCCAGGGCGATCTCGGTTATCGAAGCAAGGGTTTCGTCAAGGTCTTCATGCACAAGACCGATACATGAAGGACCAAGGAGAAGGCCTGCAAGTATGAAGCCGGTGATAGCCGGAAGCCGCACTTTTTCCGCGAACCTGCCCATGAAATAGCTGCCCATGAGAAGAATCCCGACTCCGAATACAATATGTGTGCTGAAAGCTTCACGCAGTTCCAGCACGTAACCCGATATATCTGAAAACATCTAACCTCCTGAAGAAGCCCTCAGAATAATTCTGTATTGCCTGTGGGTCAACCTTACTGATTCAGTTTGAAAAGCTTTATATTCCAGCGATTCGAGAGAACAGTTTCTAAATATGATATAATGAAAGGTTCAGATGACAGTCGAAGATTTACGATCAGTTTACAAAAAAGCATTTGAGAGACTCACCAGACTCAAGGAGTGTCTTTGACTTCCCTTTGCTTGTTTCCAATGATAAGAAACTCAACAAAATCATGGCTGAACCTGGATTCTGGGATAGCAAGGAAGCTGCTCTTAAGATCATAAATGAGCATAAGCAGATCCAGGCCCGGATCAATCCTATTCGAGAAGTTGAGAACAAACTGGAGAATGTGGAGATTGCAGTCGAACTGCTTTCAAATGATCCTGATGAAGAACTGGAAAGGGAATGCTCGGTTAATCTGACATGGGTGAACGGAAGACTGAACCGTCTTGATTTCATGCAGATGCTGTCAGGTCCTAACGACAGGAATGATGCTATACTGACAATTCGGTCCGGTGCCGGCGGGCAGGATAGTCAGGACTGGGCTGAAATGCTGATGAAGATGTACATTTACTGGGCTGAAAAGCAGGAATTTAATGTTGATATACTGAGTATGAGTGAGGGTGGTGTTGAGGGTGGAATCAGAGAAGCGATTCTATCAATAAAGGGACCATGGGCTTACGGGTATCTTAGTGCTGAAGGTGGAATCCACAGGCTCGTAAGAAAATCTCCCTTTGATCAGAATCATAGGAGGCATACCAGTTTTGCTTCGATATTTCCGCTTCCTGATCTTGATGATACCATTGAGATTGAACTAAATGATGATGAAATAAGAGTAGATACTTTCAGGGCAAGCGGAGCCGGCGGCCAGCACGTTAATAAAACAGATTCAGCTGTGAGAATGACGCATATTCCGACTGGAATCGCTGTCACGTGCCAGAATCAGCGATCTCAGTTCAGGAACAGAGAAGTGGCAAGAAGAATTCTCCGGGCTCGCCTGTATGAACTTGAACAGGAAAAACGCCGGGAAGAGAAGGCGGAAATGGAAAAAACAAAAAAGGATGTTTCCTGGGGCAATCAGATAAGATCTTATGTAATGCATCCCTACAAAATGGTGAAGGATCACAGAACCGGTATGGAAACATCGAATATTGATAATATTCTCTCAGGTGATATACAGGAGTTTATTGAAGAATATCTCAGAAAGAACGGTCAGTAATTATGAGTGATGAACAGCAGAATCTGAGAAGAAGCAAGCTTGAAAAACTTCAATCGGAATTTTCGATTGATCCCTATCCCCCAAGAAGCCATAAATCATTCTCCATGAAGGAAGCCAGAGATAAAGGAGAAACAGAGGAAGACATATTCGTTACTGGAAGGATCACAGGGAAAAGAGAACATGGCAAAACAGTCTTCGCTGATCTTCGCGACGGCACAGGTTCCATTCAGCTTTATCTGAGCAGGAATGTTCTTGATGAGAAGGCCTGGTCTGTTGTCGGTATTCTTGATCTTGGAGATATAATCCAGGTTAACGGGTCAATCTTCACAACCAGATTGGGCGAATTGACTGTCAAGTGTGCCGATCTGACTTTGCTGAGCAAGAGTCTCAGACAGCTACCTGTCGTTAAGATTGATTCAGAGGGAGTAGCTCACGACGAGGTTACCGACAGTGATTACCTTTATCGGCACAGATGTGTTGATCTTCTGATAAACCCCGATTCTCTCGAAAGATTCAGAAAGAGGAGCAGGATAATATCCTCACTCAGATCATACCTCGATTCAAATGATTTCCTGGAAGTTGAAACTCCTGTATTACAGTCTATTTACGGTGGTGCTGCAGCGGAACCATTCAAAACACACTATAGCAGCATGAATGAAACATTCTTTCTGCGAATCGCCAAAGAGCTGTATCTTAAACGTCTCCTTGTCAGTGGAATTGATAGAGTCTACGAGCTGGGAAAAGATTTCAGGAATGAAGGAATCGACAGGACGCACAGTCCTGAATTTACACAACTCGAAATGTACGAGGCTTATGCGGATTACAATGTAATGATGACTCGATTCGAGGAAATGGTCATTACTGCTGCTGGGGTTTCAGGAATCGGATCAGATCTTGAATATCAGGGAACTCTGATTCATCTTTCCCCACCGTTCAGGAGGATAGGATTCATTGATTCCCTTTTGAAGGCTAGCGGAGAAGATCTCTTCTCCTGGGAACCGGAAGATCTTGAAGCGCTCGCTCAGAAGAATGGTATTACTACGCCTGCAAAAGACAGAATCACACTTCTTGATAAACTTTTTGATTTCTATGTGGCTGACAGAATTGAGCAGCCCACTTTTGTTGTTGATTATCCGGAAGCTCTCTCACCTCTCGCGAAGGGTAAACCCGGTTCACCTGGTGTGACTGAAAGATTTGAAGCCTTTGTGCTTGGTCTGGAACTTGCGAATGCTTTCAGTGAACAGAACAATCCGATTCTTCAGAGGCAAATTCTTGAGGAGCAGGCTGAAGCCAGTGTTCATCGGGAGGGTTCGGTTGATGAAGAGTTCCTTTTCGCACTGGAAACCGGGATGCCTCCAGCCGGAGGGATGGGGATTGGTATTGATCGTCTCGTCATGCTTTTAACAGGAACAAGCAAGATCAGAGATACGATCTTTTTCCCTAATCTACGGCGGCAGAACAAGTGAATTATTCTCTGATTCTGCGCATTGCCTGGAGACAGATACTCAGCAGATCAAATTCAGGCTTTGTCAGAACAGTATCTCTTTTATCAATAACCGGTATTGCAATCGGTGTAGCCGCATTGTTAATTCTCCACGCCTTCATGGATGGTTTCTCCGGAACTATCATGGAGCATCTTGCAGCAATTCAACCTCCACTTGAGGTGAGGGCACCTGGAGGATATCCTGTTGAGGAAACCGATCTTTTTTTTGTGGAGAATCTTGCGGATTCGCTGGATGAACTCTACGGTGTATCAGCCGTTCTGGAGAAAACAGTTGTAGCAGCCGGAAACAGCGGAGATGTTGCTGGCATTCGCGTAAGGGGAATTGACTGGGATGTTGAACCACATCTGATTTCAAGCGACAGACTTGATGGAATGAACATAACAGGAAGAGGAGCCGTTCTGGGGCACATTCTTGCGACAAGGCTTGGAGTATCCGCTGGTGATTCGATCAGATTCGCTTCTACCGACGTCACTGAATTCTCTTCGATGGGCAGATTGCTTGTCGATACTATTATTCCCGTGAGAGTATCCGCTGTGATAAATTTTGGTATCGATGAATACAATTCTTCAATTATTCTCACTGATCTGGTAACTGCTTCATTGTTATTCAGGGAAGATATTACTGCTACATCATTGAGCGTTGGAATAGTGCCTGGATATGATCCCCTGCATACTGCTGAAAAAGTATCAGCCATTCTAAGAGCTTCCTACATAGGTGATGAATGTAATTACATGGTCTGTGATGCGTTCATCTCACGGCACAAAAATCTGTTCGCTGCTCTGGGCCTGGAAAAAACAGGCATGTCAATTGTACTTGCTCTGATCAGCGTCGTAGCTCTGTTGAATCTGCTTAGCGCTCTTAACATGATAGCACTGGAACACAGGAGAGATACAGGTGTATTGCGAGCCATGGGTGCTTCACCGGGAGCGGTACTTGCCACAGGTCTGACGCAGGGCGGAATTATAGGTCTGGCCGGTGCGCTGACTGGTTCTCTTTTTGCTGTCATGACTGTTCTTATAATCAATACAGTATTTCCAATCAGACTTGAAGGCAGTGTATACTGGATTGATGTTCTTCCAGGTGAGATACAGCCTGTCCTTATCCTGTGTATAGGGGGAGCTACAGTGTTTGCCTGTTTACTTGCATCTTTGATCCCAGCTGTTTATTCGCTTTCGGTATCTCCATCAAAGGCGGTAAGGTATGAGTAAGGAAATAGTTCTGTCAGCAACAGATATCTGGAAATCCTACGGGATTGAAGCTACGTTCCTTTCCATTCTCAGAGGAGCCTGCCTCTCGATAAAAGCAGGTGAGGTGGTTTCCCTGGTTGGTCCGAGTGGATCCGGAAAAAGTACTTTCCTTCATGTCTGCGGGGTGCTTGACCGTCCGGATAGAGGTGTTGTAACTGTCAGTGGAACGAACGTCTGGGATGTTAATGAAAGCGGAAGAGCAAGGATCAGAAATCAGGCACTTGGTTTTGTGTTTCAGTTTCATCACCTTCTTGATGAGTTTACTCTGCTTGAGAACGTAGCTATGCCCTCAATGCTTGCCGGGAATTCCAGAAAAGACGCGCTTGAAATAGCTGAGCAGTTACTTGATGAAGTAGGTATTCTGGGCAGGAGCGAGCACTTTCCCTCCGAAGCTTCAGGAGGAGAACGTCAGAGGGCAGCTGTAGCCAGAGCACTTATTCTATCTCCTTCAGTAGTCCTGGCCGATGAACCCACAGGCAACCTTGATGCTGAAAACAGTATACGGGTAGAAAATATGATACTGGAACTGGCCGAAAAGAGAAATCAGGCATTTATTATTGCCACTCACAGTATTGAACTCGCTGACAGAGCTCACAGGAAATTGACTCTGGAGGATGGAATTCTTGTATAATGAGATTGCAGAGTTCCTTCACCATGGTTATCTTTATTATGGTCAGGGTAATCATTATCATACGTCAGGAACAATAGCAACCAAGCCGGATAGATGTGTTTCAGAACTCGCGAATTAACAGGAGGAGGGGTAAGTGCCGGAAAATCTGACTGAAAAGGCAAGGGCCGCTCTTGAGATATCGGTAAAGGAAGCTGAGAAGTCTGGACAGAGCAAAGTTACCTCGGAACATATTCTGTTCGGTCTGATTTCTGTTAGAGGTTCAGCAGCGCTGATCATACTTCATGAACTGGGTGTAAGAATCGGTGTGCTCAGAACCCGTCTTGAAAACCTTATGCGCCGCCCTGTTGCAAATGAAATAAATCTCAGAGAGATCGGATGGACAACCAAGGCCAGACTGGTCAGGCGCGAAGCGGTGAGAAAAGCTGTTAGCAGCGGTGCACCCGCAACAGGCACACATCATCTTCTCCTGGGACTTTTGTCTGTAGGAAACTGTCAGGCTTCCAGTATACTTCGCGAGAAGGGAGTGTTCCAGAAAGCTGCCGAAGATGCAGCCGCTGAGCTTCCCCTGCATATCGAATCCGATAGTGAATTAAAACAGAAACAGGCTCAGGAAATACCGGGAATTGATTACTTCTGCAGGGATCTGACAAAGCTGGCTCGAGAAGGCAATCTTGATCCTGTTATAGGCAGAGAACAGCAGATAAACAGAATCATGCAGGTTTTGTGCAGAAGAAAGAAATCAAATCCAATCCTTATTGGCGAGCCAGGTGTCGGGAAGACAGCTATTGTTGAGGGGCTTGCCGGATTGATTGCATCCGGAAAAACACCTGATCTTCTGGCTGGAAAACGCGTTCTTGCTCTTGATATGGCAGCCGTTGTAGCCGGGACGAAGTATCGAGGCCAGTTTGAACAAAGGTTGAAAAAACTGCTTAATGAAGTTACTGAATCCGGAGATATTATTCTCTTTATCGATGAGGTGCATGTTCTGGTTGGAGCAGGTGCTGCTGAAGGTGCGCTTGATGCTGCTAATTTACTGAAACCGGCTCTGGCAAGAGGAGAACTCCAGTGTATTGGAGCTACTACGCTTGACGAATACAGAAAACGTATTGAAAAGGATGGAGCTCTTGAAAGACGTTTCCAGCCTGTTCCTGTAAATCCGCCAGGAGTATCGGAAACCATTAAGATATTGGAAGGTCTCAGGCGCAGGTACGAGGAGCATCACGGGACCACATATACTGATGAAGCTATTCAGGCGTGTGCCAGGCTTGCCGCAAGATACATAAGCGGAAGATTTCTTCCGGATAAGGCTATCGATGTAATGGATGAAGCAGGATCCAAGAACAGAGTATTCCATTACAGGATACCGCATCACATACAGGAAATAATGGATGAAGTGAGTGACCTCAGGAACCTGAAACAGGATGCATCCCGGAAGGATGATTTTGAAGTTGTTCTTTCGTTTCGGGAACAGATGGAATCACTCGAGAAGAAACTGGCTGAAACTCGATCAGCGTGGCTGTCGGAGATTCAGATCGCGCCGGTTTCAGAAGATCAGGTAGCGGAAGTAGTAGCCGACATGACAGGTATTCCAGTCAGCAGGGTAGGCAAAAGCGAGACTGTGGGGCTGCTTGATCTTGAGGAACGCCTTGCTTTGAGGATTGTGGGCCAGTCGGAAGCGATCAGTACAATATCCGGGGCGATCAGACGGAGCCGTGTCGGTCTGAGGGACATAGACAGACCTGCTGGAACTTTCCTGTTTCTTGGTCCTTCAGGGGTTGGAAAAACTGAAACCGCAAGGATTCTGGCTGAAATGGTTTTTGGAGATCCATCCGCACTGATCCGTATTGATATGTCTGAATTCCAGGAGAGCTTCGCCGGTTCAAGGCTTGTAGGAGCTCCTCCTGGCTATGTCGGATATGATGAGGGTGGACAACTGACTGAAAAAGTCCGTCGAAGACCTTATTCCATTGTACTTCTTGATGAGATAGAGAAAGCTCACACTGATCTTTATAACATGCTGCTTCAGGTTATGGATTATGGCCGCATGACTGATAATTATGGAAGAGAGATTGATTTCACAAATACAATACTGATCATGACAAGCAACATCGCTTCCCGGAATCTCGCTTCAGGAAGCAGGTTGGGATTTTCATCCGATGATAAGGATTCAGAAGCTGAACGCAAAGACGGTATTGTTCTTGATGCTCTCAGGAATCGCTTCAATCCTGAATTTCTAAACAGACTTGATGAGATTGTCGTGTTCAATCCACTGGAATTCAACGATATGGAACAGATTGTGAATCTTCAGATGTGTGCTGTTGAAGAGAGGCTTTCTGAACTGGGCATCTCACTTTCACTTTCACCTGAAGCATTAACTCTGATAACTGAAGCTGGTTACGATCCAGAGGCAGGCGCCAGGCATATCAGAAGAACAATCAGAAGACTCCTTGAAGATCCTCTGACTGACGCAATACTAAGAAACGAATTTTCTTCAGGTGATTCAGTGCTTGCAGTAAGAGAAGAGAATCGGATTCTGTTCAGGATTTCCGAATCTCAAAGTACAGATACAGAAGAGATTAACATGAACACAATACATGGAAGAGTCGAGAATTGAGATATAACTTCATAATTCTTCTTGTTGCCCTGATATCAGTATCGTTCGCTCTTGAAGTAAGATCGATAGATGTAATCGGCAACTCCTTTGTTAGTGACAGCCTGATCTTACGTGTCTTCGGGATGAATCCCGGAGATACCTTTACGAGCAGGGCTATTCAACGTGGAACTTCAGATCTGTTCAATCTCGGATATTTCGGCAGTATAGAAATTCAGGCTGATACTGTTGATGGTTTTGCTGATGTACTTATTATGATCAATGAGAATCGGTTGCTCAGTGGAATCGAATTCAGCAATCCCGGTCATTTGAAAGAAAATGATGTACTTGATTCACTTTCGTTTTTTCCCGGTCAGACTGTCTCTCCGGGGCAGGTTGAGAGTGCTCGCAGGATAGTTTTGCATTTCTATGCGGAAAAACACAGGCATGAGGCAACCGTTAATCCAAGATGGCTTGATCCTGATACAGGTAACCGGAGTATCCTGCTGTTTGAGTGCGATGAGGGACCTGATATCAGAGTAGGAGAGATTGACTTTTTCGGGAATACCGTATTTAATGATGCTAAGCTTCGAGGACAGATGGATACGAGACAGGACTCATTCTGGAGGTCCGGTAGATTCAGAGAAAGTGACTTCGAGGCAGATCTTGATACAGTAGTGGTTTACTACCAGAATCATGGATATCCTTATGCAAAGATTCTGGATATACAGCGATCCATGCTGGAAGATGGGCGTCACCTGAGATTTGAGATTACCGTTGAAGAAGGAGAATATTTCACATTCGGTGATGTATCATTCTCCGGTAATGAAGTCTTTTCCGATTCAGTGCTTGTATCTGTACTTGATATTAAAAATGGTGATGAGTTCGATCAGGAAAAGCTGGATTCCTCTCTTTTCACCCTGTATGAGCTTTTCCAGGAGAGAGGATACTTCTATGCTGGAATAGAGCCTGTCGTAACAGAAGATGAACATCTGAATTCACTTGATATCTCTTTCCTTATTCAGGAAGGAGAGAGGGCTCATATTCGCAGAGTGGATATCTCGGGAAATACAAGAACGCTGGATAATGTTATCAGAAGAGAACTGATAGTCTTTCCTGGCGACATGTTCCAGAGGTCTGCACTGATGAGAAGTTACAGGAATATCTTCTACACAAATTACTTCAGTAATGTAAATGTTGATTTTCAATATATAGATAATTCTCCGGATGTTGATCTTATGATCAGTGTCGAGGAGAAAACGACCGGGAAAGCTGGAGTCGGAGCCGCGTACGGGGGCAGTGACGGCTTCAGTGGATTCGTTGAACTGGGAGAAACCAACCTTTTTGGACGCGGGCAGGATATAACGCTCAACTACCAGTTCTCGAAGAAAAAACAGGATATCCATGTCACATTCACAGAACCATGGTTTATGGATACACCTCTTTCTCTTGGCGGTGAGCTGTTCCACACAACGGAAAGCAGAACAGAATACGACAGACGCAGAACAGGCGGTGCTGTTATTGTGGGACGTCCGTTGCCATGGATCGATTATTCTTCTGCATCGATAAAGTACGTTCTTGAGAAAGTGAATGTCTTCGACATTACAACTGATTCAACAAGTTATTACTACTCTCTTCGAGATGAGAACTGGCCAAGATGGACCAGCAGCATTCGATTGAATTTCACAAGAGACAGTCGCGACAGACAGGTATTTGCATCAACCGGATCCTTGAACAGCTTGACTGCTGAGTTCGCAGGCGGCGCGATTGGTGGAGATATAGGTTTCCAGAAGTATCTGTTGGATTCAAGCTGGTATGTTCCTTCATTCTGGAAATTCATTTTCTTCATGAGAGCTCGAACAGGGGTGATTACTTCACTTGCCGGAGTAGAACCTCCTGCATATGAGCTGTTCGAGCTTGGTGGAACAGGATTCTATGGAGTGAGAGGTTATGGTTCACGATCCATAGGTGCTGTTGAAGGGTTTGAAACAGTAGGTGGAAGATCAATGCTCATTCTCAGCGCGGAATATAGATTCAGAATCATCGATCAATTGCAGCTGTCTGTATTTGCTGATGCCGGTAACACGTGGAACTCCTGGTCATCCAGTGATTTCTCGGATCTTCACAGGGGTGCTGGAATGGGTATCAGAATTGAGGTCCCCATGCTTGGAATAATGGGATTTGATTACGCATATGGTTTTGATGGTCCTGACAGAGGCTGGGAACCACACTTCCAGTTTGGGACAACCTTCTGATCAGGTTCAGTTTGCTCTGTCCCACGGATTCGTGAATATTCCATAATCCGTTAATTCTTTAGAGGAGCTTTTATGAAGTTATTGCCATTGATTCTGATAACCTTTACGTATGTGATCTTTGCGCAGACAATCGCAGTTATTGATTCGGACAAAATATTTAATACTATGGGTGAAGTAGCTGACGCGAAGGAACTGCTTGAATCGGAGATCGAAGACTGGGAAGCGCATGCCGATTCCCTTCAGGATGAGATTGACGCAATTCAGACTGATCTTGACTATACTATGGTCATGAGCCCTGAACGAAGACGCTCTCGGGAAGCTCTTCTCGAGGAAAAATCAATTGAGCTACAGGAATTTCTTGAATACATATTCGGACCTGGCGGACTTGTAGAATCCCGGAATGAAGAGCTTGTTTCTCCGATTGTCGCAAATATCAATGAAGCAGTGCAGGAAATCAGCAGAGAAGAAGGATATGATATTGTATTCGACATTTCAGCAGGGGTAGTGATCTATGTTGAGAATGCACTGGATATAACAAATGCTGTTCTGGAAAAACTCTCAGTAAGGAGCGAAAACTGAGATGAAGCTTTCCACTCTTGTGGAGAAGCTTGGAGGGCATCTTGAAGGTCCGGATGCGGATGAACAGGTGTCCGGGGTTTCAACGATTCAGGACGCTCTTCCTGATCAGGTCTGTTACTATGGTAACCCTTTATACAAAAGCCACCTGAGAAGTACAAATGCCCTGGCGGTTATTACTGGTGAACGTATTGAATCATCTTCCAGAAACATCATACTGGTCGATAAAGCATATCATGCCTTCAGAGAGGCATTGATCATATTCAGAAAAACAAATGCTTCCGGGTTTGATGGAGTTCATACAAGCGCAGTTGTGCATCCCGAAGCGGTCCTTGCTTCTGATGTGTCAGTTGGCCCGAATGCTGTTGTTGATACTGAAGCAGTTATAGGCAGAGGCTCTTCAATCGGTGCGGGAACTATCATAGGTTCTGGAGTTCGTATTGGAGACGAATGCGTAATTCACCCAGGCGTTGTGATTTATCATACTTCAGTTCTCGGTAACAGAGTGATCATTCACTCCGGTACAGTAATCGGTTCAGATGGATTCGGATTTGTTCCTGATCCTGACGGTCATCTCAAGGTTCCTCAGAATGGGAATGTCGTTATTGAAGACGACGTTGAGATTGGTGCAGGATGTACCATAGACAGAGCCGTGGTTGGGAGTACTGTTATCGGGAATAATTCGAAACTAGACAATCTGATTCATATCGCTCATAATGTTACCATTGGTTCCGGGTGCCTGTTAGCAGCCCAGACCGGAATTGCCGGCAGTACATCAGTTGGATCAGGGGTTGTGTTTGGAGGACAGGCAGGTATCGTAGGGCATATTAATATTGGGGATGGTGCTGTCATTGCGGCACAGGCAGGGGTTTCGCGAGATATTCCTGCGGGCGTTACAGTATCGGGATATCCTGCGCGACCTCATGACAGGGCATTGCGTATTAGCGCTGCTCTCGCGGATCTTCCCGATTTCAGAAGAAAAGTTATTGAATTTATGCGGAACTCTAACAGCACGGAAGAGGATAATAGATGAGCCATTTCCAGACTACTCTCATGAAACCCGCAGTTTACAAAGGAATTGGTCTTCATCTCGGCAAGGAGACCTCAATAACATTCAAACCGGCTCCGGCTGATACCGGAATTGTATTTGTAAGAACTGATGTCAGAAGCAGACCGTGCATAAAAGTATGTCCTGAGAATGTCAGACAGGTGGAAGAACAATCCAGAAGAACGACTCTCGGACAGGACTACTATGAAGTTCATACGGTTGAGCATGTTCTTTCCGTTCTGTACGGTCTCGGAATTGATAACGCTGTGCTTGAACTCGATTCGGATGAGCCCCCCGAACCAAATGACGGTTCCGTGAGAAGCTATATCACAGTTCTTGAAAAGGCCGGCATCAAGGAGTATCCTGACAAACCCCGCAGCTTGATAAAGATCGATAAGCCGATAAGTATCGATGTTTTCGGAGCAAATCTCACAGTTGTGCCATATGACGGTCTTAAAATCAGTTTTACCATCGACTACGATCATCCTGTTCTGGGGACTCAGTACCTTTCCCTTGATATAACTTCGGAAACCTTCAAGAATGAAATTGCTCCAGCAAGAACATTCTGCCTGTACGACGATGTCAAACACCTTCAGGAAAAGAATCTGATAAAGGGCGGAACACTGGAAAACGCAGTAGTTATTGGGAATGACGGCATTCTGAACGAAGAACCGCTTAGATTTCCTGACGAATTTGTCCGTCACAAGATACTTGATCTTATCGGTGATCTGTCTCTCCTTGGCGCCAGACTGCAAGGACACGTTATTTCAGTGAAATCCGGCCATGCTTCGAATGTTCAATTCATCAAGAAGATAGAGGAGACTCACAGAAAAACCATGGACAGCACTCATCTCACTGATAAACCATGGAATATTGAAGATATCATGGAGCTTCTTCCTCACAGATATCCATTCCTTCTGGTGGACAGAATTATAAAAGTCGAACCGGATAAGCGAATCGTGGGAATTAAGAACGTTTCTATTAACGAGCCGTTCTTTCAGGGGCATTTCCCCGGAGCTGCCATCATGCCTGGAGTACTTGTAGTTGAGGCTATGGGGCAGGTTGGCGGTTTGATGCTCTTCAATTCGGTTGATAACCCGGCTAACTGGCTGGTTTACTTTACCGGGCTTGATAAAGCACGATTCAGAAATCCGGTCAAACCCGGTGATCAGATCGTGTTTGATCTGGAAATGATACAGCGACGGGGTACAATGTGCAGGATGAAGGGCATAGCCAAAGTTGATGGAAAAATCGTAGTGGAAGCAATTCTGATGGCTATGCTGGTTAAGAAAAAATGATACACTCTACTGCTGTCATTGAATCAGACATTCCCTCCGATGCTTCCATAGGTCCATACTCAGTAATAGGACCGGATGTTAAATTAGGAAGCGGTGTGAGGGTTGCTGCACACGTATGTCTTATGGGTCCGGCCACTATTGGAGATTCCGTCAGCATAGGTCCTTCAGCCGTTATCGGGACCGATCCCCAGGATCTGAAATACAATAACGAGAGAACCGAAGTTATTATCGGGCAGCGAACTGTCATTCGCGAGTTTGCGAATATCAACAGGGGAACAGTTGATTCCGGTCGGACAATTGTTGGATCGGATTGTTTGATAATGGCTTACGTACATATTGCTCATGATTGTGAAATTGGAGACAGAGTCATTCTTGCGAACTCCGTCAACATGGCCGGTCATGTGCAGATTGGCAGCGATGTAACAATCGGAGGTGTTGTACCCATCCATCAGTTTGTCAGAATAGGTGAGTATTCAATGATTGGAGGAGGGTACAGGGTAAGCAGGGATGTCCCGCCGTTCGTGCTTGCGGGAGGGTATCCGTTGCGGGTATCAGCGCTGAATCGTATAGGACTTCGCAGAAAAGGCTTCAACAGAGAAAGACTTGATGATCTTGATACTGTATTCAGATACCTGTTCCGCTCCGATGGTATTCTTACCTCTAAAGCCAGGGAACTGATGGAAAATACAGAGCTGTCAGAAGATTCGCGGAAACTCGCTGATTTTATCCTGTCAAGCAACAGAGGAGTTATCAGCTGACCAGGGCTAGCAGTTACTTGCTGCTGATCTTGATGACGGTCATCCTGTCCTCAACAGGATTGAGTGATGTGGGTGAGGATGAGCTGATATCAGATAGTCCAGGGGAAAATTTCCACGAAATTATTCCTGAATCATTAGAGACTGACGTTCAACATTCCGATATCATACTTATTGTAAATAAGAATCCTACGGGTGCTCTACTTCGTTCAGCTGCACTGCCGGGATGGGGACAGTTCTATAATGATAAGCCGATAAAGGGCCTTCTATTTGGTTCAGTTGAGCTGGGATTGCTTTCATGGCTGATAATCGAACATCTGGCGTCTGAGGACGCCAGGCATTCCGGTGATGAACATGCTTATGAAGCACACAGCCAGCGAAGGCTTGATCTGATCTGGTACACTTCCGCAGCCTGGCTTTTCGGTATGCTTGATGCTTATGTGGACGCCTACCTCTATTCATTCGAAAGTGAGAATGAGGAGTTCGAGAAGGAGACCGGTATCGGCGCAGCGGTCTTTTTCCGGTTCTGAAAGGGAATAAGGAATGCTCCTGAGTGTATTACTTATGATTGTAGATGAAGAGACCAATCCTGATCTTGAATTGCTCAGGAAGGCAAAAGATGGCGACAGAGAAGCATTCGGGGAATTATTCAGAAAGTACGAGAAAAGAGTTTTCAGGGTGGCCAGACGGATGTGCGGCAGTGATGATGAAGCCTGGGATATTACGCAGGATGCGTTCATCAGGGCAATGCAGGCAATGGATAGGTTCGATACAAAATACAGATTTTTTACCTGGATATACAGGATTACTACGAATCTTGCGATTAACTACTCGCAGAAAAGAATGAGAAGACGAGAAGTGTGTTTTGACGAAGGATTCAGCGCTGAAGGACAGCAGACTACTAAGGATGATCTGGATGACATGGTTGCAAGAGATCAGCTTATACACTCAATTGAGAAAGCTGTTGAGAAGCTTACTCCCGCACTGAAAGCGGTTTTTGTACTCCGGGTTGATCAGCAGCTCAGTTATTCAGAGATAGCAGAAAGCCTTGGTATCGCGCTTGGTACAGTCATGTCAAGATTGAACAGAGCAAGAGGGAAAGTCAGAGAAGAAATTGGTTCAATGCTGGGGGAATGGGAATGAAATGCCCTGATTTTGAGATTCTGATGCTGATGCTGGATGGTGAATTACCTGAGGATCAGCTGAAAGAAGTAACAGATCATGTTGAGTCGTGTCGTGAATGCAGGAAAATTATAAGTTCTCAGGAGCATATTGAAACTTCATGGCGAGACAGCTTCAGATCTCCGGATGATGATCGATTCAGAGCAATCGAACAGCAGCTGTTCGACAAGATAAATCATCACTCTAGTTGGAAATGGTGGACAGCCGTTCCCATTGCTGCAGGAATAGCTGTTGTTCTACTGGGAGTAAAATTCATTCTTTCCGAGAAACCGTCCATAGAAATTCCTTCCGGCTACTCTATGTACGAATCAGAAGCGAACCGGACAATTACAGAACATTTGGAAGATTCATTTTATCAAATTGCACCTGAGGCAGGATACAGCATTGATTCGGTGACGTCTGAAGCACCATTGGAAACTCAACCGATTCAATTCACTGATGTGTCCGTTGAAACTGATACTCATTCAAGAATATCAGGTATCGGGTACGGATCGGATGCCGATAGAGAGATATCCGGAGCAGTTTCAGGAGGTGGTGCGGAAATGCAGACGGGTGCTTCCGGAACCGCTCAGGGAGGAGAGGAGCTGCTTGGAGCATCTGCATCCCCTGATGAAATATCGGAATCACTCGATGTTTCCGCGAGAGGCAGCGGCGGATTATTGCATGAGGATTACTATTTTGAAGAAGGAACTCTCGAAGAAACTGAAGAAATCATGTCTCATGATGATCGAATCTCCGAAGATGGATTAATTTTCTCATTGGAGTCCAGCTGCGGCGAGATTCATCAGGAAGAATCAGAGGTAGAAACTGTGCTGTCTCCGGATATGGATACAACGGGACTCAAAACGGTATCTTCAATCCCAGCTTCGTCCATAGAGGACAGAACTGAGGAGATCATCGGGATTCAGACCATTGACGGCATTATGCCTGCTGATGAAGTTTCATCCCTGTGGCGGGATTCTGAGAAACTTTCCAACATTGAGCTTGTCTTTGATATTAACGGTGAACCGGACAGTATGACAGCATTACTTCTTGATTCGCTCATTCCCGAGTGGTATTTGTATATTCCATTTATATTCAGAGACACAACGCTGATAATTCAGCGCGATGGTATATATGAATACTTTGTAAATGTTAACACTGCACCTGCTTGCGAGAATGAGTAAGGAGAAACAGAATGCGCTTTCATACATCAGTTATTTCAGTGATTGTTCTATTTATGGCGGGAATCAGTTCAGCCGCACTTCCCAGAATTGGTGTTGTTTCCATCGATTCCGATGATTTCGCTCCGGACAATAGTATTCTTGAAACAGTAAGGGTGGAACTGATCAGAAGCGGACGTTTCGAGGTCGTTGACCTTGATTCAGTATCCTATCTTAACGTTTCTCCTGATCTGCTGATCAATCGTCTGCAGACCATTGCTTCAGAAGAGAATCTTGACATATTTCTCGCGTTGGAAATACCAGCCGCGGAAGAATATGACCGCACATCATTCCGGAATGACTCACTCATCACATACAGAACGGTAACCGTCAATGTACTGGGAAGGTTTTACACTTCTGCCGGAACTTTGATTGGGACAATCAGAAATACTGTTTCCAGAGAAGAGATGCTTCCATTTGTGCCTGATCGCTACCGACTTGCTTTAACCTGTGCCGAACAGCTGGCAGCCAGATCCATTCTCGAACTATTCCCGCTTGAAGTAACCTTCATTGCTTCGGACAGTCAGATTTTCAGCATTCCGATCGGCAGAGAACAGGGAATCAGCAATGGCATGATCATGGCGGCAGTTGCAGCTTCTTCAGGAATTCCGGAAGATCTGTCCGAGTACGAAGCACTCAGGAGCAGAGGACTGCTTCAGATATCCGATGTCGGGAATACACAATCCAGCGCAAGGCTCCTTTCCGGACATCTGGTGAACGGGGGAGCGGTTACCGCGATTGAGCAGTCAGCCCCGGCAATAATGTATATTGAATACAATCTGCTTTCCATGAAGGTTGAACGCGGTGAAGGTCTTGAGGGAACGGACTCTGACTGGAGCAGCAACATTAGACTGGGCGTGGAAACAGGGAAATGGGGACTGTCATTCGGCGGTGGATTGAGAGCGGGAGGTTTGGAGCATTCATCCAGTCTTGGCGTTGATTTCTTAGTCGGAACAAGGATTCCGCTATCCAGTCCTTCGCTGGGTCTGAGATTGTCCGGAGGGGGTGAGGCTATATTCCTTATGCAGGATGTAAGATCGGATACACTTGCTTCAAATTCAAGCGCGATTTGCGTTGCTGCAATCGCTGACGCCAGTCTGGAGTATCTTTTCTCCAACCACCTTGGAATTCAGTTTGGTATCTCCGGAGTACTGGGAACAGCAGCCGAAAACTGGACGGTACAGGAATACAGCGGCAAAGTCAGGGATGCGAATCCTGATGAGATATATTACACAAAGATGGAACATGGTCCATTCAACATTCATGCCGGTTTGATCTGGATGATATTCTAGACATAATGCTTGGACCACCCTTCTGTACGGTTATCGTTTAGCAACTACTAACGATATATAACCGTCTGGTTGTGTAATCCAACCATTATGTCTAGTCCGCATTCATCTTTACTGGTTAGCGTTTCCAGGGGCGCTCAGCCATTCCACGTTCCCATATGACTTCAAGAGCAGACCATGTAGCAATAGCAAAGATGACTCCGCCTATTATTCCGGAGAAGATTGTTCCGTGTACAATGCCCAGAGCAAGTGCTCCGCCGGCAACAGCAGCTGTTAAGAGAATGAGTATTGTTGCTGCAAGTGATGCAGGGCCCCACTTCGATATGACTCTTACTCTGGCGAGATGTATACCCCATACACATAGAGGATATCCGGTCGCACCGAAAACCGCAGCTGGAATACTCCTGAGCAGCAGAATACCGAGAGTCCATAGTAGAAAAAGTGGAAGAAAAACGAGAACAGCATTCCTTGAGAGCGGTGAAATCCATTTCATCTGTTCCGGTATATCACAGAGCGCTGTCCAGATGAAGAGTCCGGAAGCAAATCCGAGAACCAGTGATGATTCGCTATGACTGATGAAACAGCTGAAAACAGTCCCGGTTATACCAAGTACAAGTAATACTATCACGAATACCTTCGGACCTATCTGTCCTGATTCAGTGATCTTAACGTACAATCTGGTTCCAAGAAGCTGAAGGAAAATAAACAATAGAAAAGCAGCGAACCCGAAAAATCCTGTTACAGCATAGTCTCTGAGGGTTACATCAACTGTTTCAAAGATCTCACCAGTCAGAAAAGACAGAATACTCATACATTTTTCCTTTCGCTCGCGCAAATGTGTTTAATTTGCCAGCTTTCGTCAATTGTCACCTTCAGATACTGATAAGTGATATTTGCGTTGATCGCGCTGCTTGGTCATATATTCAGGAGTACAATGATTGTTCCTTGATTATCTGAATAATATCGGATCCGGCTATTTGAGAGGTTTAAATGAAAACTGCTCTGTTTCTCCTGTCAGTGTTCTCTGTGCTATTATCATTATACTGCACCGGGACCGGACAGGATCCGGAATTCGATAGTACGGGAGATCAGGTTTCTCTGAATACCTGTAAGGGCGTTTCATTCAACCTTGATATCCATTCGGATGTTTTCGAAGACTCATTGTTCTATAGAGATGACCTGGTGACCGGGATTGTATTCAAAACCGATGAATCTGAAACAGTTCTGACTTCGATGCTTGTTCCGGGATGCGGTTCCACAGCAGAAGACAGAGTAAATTATCTTGAAACCGGAGGACTCTCAAAACCAATAATGGTTGAGGTTCCTCCACTTGGTGAAACCGCTGGATTCCTTGCAGTCCTATATACATGTGAGGATTCCAGTGTTGTAGAGAGAGTATGGAACAGGGGGGCCGGGGAACTCGCGGTACTTCAGGCGAAAACACAGGGTTCTTCTCCCAATCTGCTTCTCTCTTCAGTCAGCAGGATTTTCAGGACCGCTGAACTGGTTAACCCCGCAAATAATATGTTACGATCCGTTTATCTCTCTGATCGCAATCGGACCATGATTGTGGAAGAAGTCAATTCAGATGTAACAGTTCCTCCTGATGTTTATCATAGTATTGTTCTCTCCGTTAATCCTGCACGCAGAGAAATCACTGTGGTTGACACACTTACAATTTATTTCAGTCCCACTCAATCCGATAGCCAGCTAACTCTTTTTCTTCCGAACACCGGAACCGATTCCAACTTCGAGTCTCTGAGCGGATACTTTGAATACAGTGGAGATTCAGTATGCTGTGTCGCGGATTCCTCAAGAGTATTCAAAGGTCTATTCTCCGGAGAATGGACCGGATTCATTTCCGGTTCTACAGACCGGATCACAATCAGCGGACTGCAGATCAATCCATCGACTTCCTTTCAATGTGGTATGTGGTTCTATCCCGGAAATGATATACCGGCTTCGTACAGACTGGACATTTCCGTTCCGGATATGGGGTACAGAGTCTATGCTCCACTTCAGGAATTATCGAGAGTTGTGTCCGATTCACTGCTGATCGTATCCTATTCCTCCCCGGAAGGTGGTATAAGAGGTCCTCTTGCCTGGGCGACAGGAGTATTCTCTGAAATGGATATTTCCGGATGGAGAAGCAAGTATTATTGCCATGATTCCGATTCTCTTGCGCTGGAAATGAGGTATCTGGCGGATGATCTTGCATCTGTTTTCTGGAACAATATGGGCTTCTCCGGCGCCAGACTGGATTTCGTAATCGTTCGCAGTCTTGACGTTCCTGTTTTCCTGACTGGTCCCGGATGCGTCTTTCTTTCCTCTGATATGCTCTCGTCAATTCAGGGGTATGAATCATGGTCTGATTCACTTGTCTCAGGAATTTCCGTTCCGGCCGCAGCAGTTGTATTTGAGGCAGCAAGAGCTTTCCTCGCAGGCAGTACTTATCTTACGGAATGCCTCCGGGACGCTTTCGCAGCATGGTCGGTCTATAGATTTGCCATTGCGGAGGATAATGCGGATTCAGCTGAACTGCTTGAAGCATACATGAAATACTATCTCTATACGTCAGAGATAGAAGGCGGCGTGGAATACGGGATAGCTGATCCCGGATTAAATGAATCTCCGCTATATGATCCTGTGGTACTCGGTAAAGCCCCGGTAGTTATTGAATTCCTTACCAGAGAGATACCCGCGTTCAAGAGAGGAATACCAAGAGCTCTCGGAAATCTCAGGCACTCCGGTGATTCATTCGGCAGATTATTTTCCGCGATGGGAATCTGGGAGAGCGGGGAGTTTGGAGAGCTGTTCTTCCAATGGCTGTACAGTCCTGGTATTCCTCAAATTGAGGTCGCATGGGCTGACTCGTCGGGATATCTGCATATCTGGATAGAACAGTACCAGCCGGGGCAGAATTTTCCGCTTGGATCGATAACAGACGATGTTCTTATCATTACTGAAGAGAATTCCGAAATGATTGAACTCACAAGAGGTTCAACAGAGGGTTTCTTCTCCGGTCGAATACCGGATATAACAAAGAATATTCGAGCGATCAATATTGATCCTGACCGAATTCTTCCCGCTGATATTATCTACAGGCATCTTCATGGCAGCTTTGATTAATAACCAAGATAAAGCCGAACATTTATCCACTGAAGGACATTAAGTGAGAATCAGTTTCTGCATTCATAATCATCAGCCGGTGGGAAATTTTCAACATATAATGGAATCGGCATATAATGAATGCTATCTGCCGATGATTGAAGTTATGGAATCGCATGATGGATTCAGAACCGGATTTCACATTTCCGGCACACTGCTGGAATGGCTGGAATCGTATCATCCCGAATATCTGAAAAAGGTTTCGCTCATGTGCCGCAAAGGGCAGATGGAATTACTGACCAGCGGCAGGTACGAACCGATCCTTCCTATCTTCAGGCGGTTCGACATTATAGAACAGATATCCCGCTATTCCGATCATCTCGAATCTCTCACCGGCAAACGACCGGAGGGTCTCTGGCTCAGCGAGAGAGTATGGGAACCGCAGCTGCCTTCAATTCTTTGTGAGGCCGGTATTTCCTACGCTGTAGTCGATGATTTTCACCTGCAGAAGGCTGGCATCGAAGGAATGAACCTTTTTCATCCCTTCATAACCGAAGATGCCGGAAAGACAGTCAGGCTTCTTGGAAGCAACAGGGAACTCAGATACAGTATCCCGTTTGCTTCGGTCGAGGATACAATGAGAGAACTCGAACGGTTGAACAACAGCGGCGCGGATCTCGTCTTCTATGGAGATGACGGAGAGAAGTTCGGCGTCTGGCCCGGAACGAATGAACTCTGTTACGCTCAGGGATGGCTCGATACTTTTCTCAGCGCGATTGAATCCGCTCCATGGCTTGAGGTGGTCCTGCCCTCAGCAGCGTCGAGAGTAAATTTATCCGGACCTGTCTATATTCCCACCGCGAGTTATTCAGAGATGGGTGAGTGGATTTCAGAAGGTTTCTGGAGGAATTTTCTTTCAACCTATCCTGAATCTAAAGAACTGCACGGCAGGATACTCGAGGCTGAAAAAACAGTACGCCGCTCCCGAAGTGAAACAGCCCTTCATCACTTCTGGAGAAGTCAGTGCAACTGTTCCTTCTGGCATGGGGTATTTGGAGGAATATACCTTCCACATTTGAGAGAAGCTGTATGGAAGGAACTTCACTCGGCTGAACGCGAAGCCCTTCGTGAAATGGACATGTATCCATTCATAGGAAACAGCGATATAGACGCTGACGGACAAGAGGAAACTGTCATAGTGACAGAAATTCAATCACTGCTTGTTCATCCTGAGAAGGGTCTTACGGTAAGCGAGTTCAGCTTCTTGCCCGACCACGCAGGTCCTGTACCCATGGGGCATGTCCTCAGCAGACGCCGCGAGAAATATCATGATGGTATTCCTGGAATGACCGATTCAGGAGAAGTAAGGACAATTCATGACGATCTGCTCTCGAAGGAAGACGGGCTCGCGGACAGGGTAATTATCGACCGATGGAGAAGGGTACTGTTCAGCGATCTGGTGATGGTGCCTGATGTAACGTTTGAAGACTGGAAACGGTGTGATTCTCGAATCGTCAGCTTCCAGAAATCATTTTCATCGTGTTCGTTCGGTCAGTCAGAAAAAATTGTTGATTTCAAAGGCACATATGAGAGAAACAACCTTGAACTCGCGAAGGATCTGCACGTTGATCTGAACTACGCACGGATTACTGTAGAATCAGTGTATTCCGTCAATCCATTTGATAGAACCGGCATGGAGATATGCCTGAATCTTATGACCGGAAACTCGCCTGACCGCTGTTTCAGAATTGATTCAGGGCCGGAGCGAATGATGGGTGAAGACGGTACCGCAAGGGGAAAGCGGATAGAGATTATTGACCGCTGGCGGAAGGTCATAGTTATAGTAGATATTGATAATGAAGCTGATATCTGGTTCGCGCCCCTTGAATCGGTCAACAGATCGGAGAACGGGTATGAAAGAGTGCACCAGGGTGCTGCCATGTATATTTCCAACCAGGCAGATAAAGCCGGGCATAACTTACTTAACTTACTTGTTGAAATGAAGAGTCTGAATGATTCCTGAAGAAGCACACTCCGAGGTTCGAAGGCTCAGGGAACTCATCCGCCATCACAATCAACTCTATTACGGTGAGAATCGCTCTCTGATCACCGACGGTGAGTACGATGCACTCTTGCGAAAGTTAATACAGCTCGAAACACAGTGGCCTGAATTGCAGATGGAAGATTCACCTTCAAGGAGAGTCGGATCGAAACCTGTAGCCGGGTTTCCGCCAATCAGATGGAATCCTCCCATGCTCAGCCTCGATAATGTGTTCAGCTTTGATGAATTCCAGAAATTCAACAGCAGAATAATGCGTGAACTCGACCTTGACAGTACTCCGGTCTATTCCGTTGAACCCAAACTGGATGGTCTTGCGATCGCGCTGATCTACCGTGACGGTGTTCTCATCAGCGCGGGAACGAGGGGAGACGGTACTGAGGGAGAGGATATCACTCCTAACGCAAGAACCGTTCACTCGATTCCGCTCCGATTGGCTCGACCTTTTCCGGGTACTCTGATTGTTCGGGGGGAAGTCATCTTCAGAAAAGATGATTTCAGAAGAATGAATCAGAACAGGATAAAGGATGATCTGAATCCCTTTGCAAATCCCAGAAACGCCGCCTCCGGCTCCCTGAGACAACTGGACAGCAGAATTACAGCATCAAGGCCGCTCAGTTTCATATCGTACGGTACTGCTGAATGGCCTGAAGGGATCACTTCACAGAACAGCTTATTCTCGCTTCTGGATTCGCTTGGGATTCCTGTCAGTCCTCTCAATTCAGTTTGCTGGAGTATTGAAGAGGTCAAAACAGCGTTTGAGAAACTGGAAGACCTTCGTGACTCTCTACCCTTCGAAATCGATGGGGTTGTAATAAAGCTCAACGAAGCTTCGCTTCAGCAGAAGATCGGGATTCAGAGCAGATTCCCGAAATGGGCTACAGCCTGGAAATTCCAGGCGGAGGAAGTAGTTACGAGATTGCTTGATATCAATATCCAGGTTGGAAGAACCGGAAGACTCACTCCTGTTGCAAGCCTTTTGCCCGTTTTTGTAGGTGGCGTTACCGTATCAAGCGCTACCCTTCACAACGAGGATGAACTCAGGAAAAAGGATGCCAGACCAGGTGATATGGTGATAGTCCGCAGAGCGGGCGATGTGATACCGGAAGTTGTCAGATCACTTGGAAGGCCATCCGAAGAGGAGAGGGGAGAGCGGTTCGAGTTTCCCGACAGATGTCCGGTGTGCGGCGGTCCGATCGCAAGACCGGAAGGTGTAGCTGTTCACAGATGCATGAATCCATCATGCCCCGCAAGACTGCGTGAAAGCATCTTCCACTGGGCTTCGAGGGATGCCCTGGATATTGAAGGCCTTGGCAGAAAACTGGCGAAGCAGCTCGTGGAAACAGAACTTGTAAACGATATCTCAGACCTCTATCACCTTTCCCGCCAGCAGCTATCATCGATGGAAAGAATGGGTGAGAAGTCCGCTGACAATCTAATCAATGAACTTCAAGAAAGCCGAAATACTGATCTTCAGAGATTTATCACAGGCCTTGGCATACCTGGAGTAGGAAGAACGGTTGCAGGACTTCTGGCAGACAGATTCAGCAGTATCAAGGACATAATGGAAGCTGAAGTAGAGGATTTCATTGACGTAGACGGAATAGGTCCGGTGCTTGCTGAAAATCTTCATGCGTTTTTTCATGAACCTGTTACGCTTGGGGTGGTTGAGCGGCTGCTTCAGGCCGGTTTCAATCCTGAAAGCAGACACACTCACAATTCTGATAAACCCCTCGATGGAATGACTGTTGTATTTACAGGTGGAATATCCATGTCTCGCTCAGAAGCCAGGGAAATAGCTGAAGCAGCCGGCGCGACGGTTACAGGAAGCGTTTCCAGTAAAACCAATTTAATAGTAGCCGGCCCGGGAGCCGGAAGCAAACTTCAGAAAGCCCGTGAACTTGGGATTGAAATAATAAATGAAGAGGAATTCCTCAAGCGGTTATAACGCTGCTAAAGTAAAGGACGTTGTTCTCGAGATGTTTTGAGTTCCCATTGGTAATCGCAACAGTAACGGAAAGATCGGGAAATGATAGAACGGGGTAGAGTATGCGTTAAAATGGAAATGCTTCTGAAAACGATAATGCTACCCGCTTTGGTAGTGCTGCTGTATGCCTTTATTACTGCACCGGCTTGCGCGGATACATTTCCTGACAGCTATACCGACCATAGTGATGAAACGGTTACTGAGAGAATAGGCTCAATCGACTTCGATACCTTTGTAGATGGCACACCTGCTGGTATGGAAAGGGATATTGGTGCTACTACTGGAGAGGCTGAAGTAGATAACATTATCGAACAGGATACATGTGTCTTTGTGACAGGGAGCAGTCTTAGGATCTCAGGTAGCGATTCCACCACATGCTGGCATTCGCTTTCTGTCGATCTACCGGATGATATAAGGTTTGTCACCGTCAGGTTTTACATAAGAGGGCAGGATCTGCAGCAGGAAGGCAATCAGTTTAATAACTGCTATGCCGGTTTCTGGTACGACGGTGTGTTTGGGGACAGGAGTAACACTCTGACCAGGCTTCCACAAGGCTCCTTCGACTGGGCTGAAATCAGTATATCTCTTGATCTGGATGCACACTTGGCGAGGGATGTGAAATTTATTCTCTTCTCTTCGATAAGTGGCATACTATGGATAGACGAGTTGATCTTCCTCTACGACGATGAATGTGGTGATACAGAGCCGCGTGAAGTACAGGGCCCACTTGCAGCCTACATAAATGAGCTTTATCGACCGACAACATTCATGGAACTGGTTTACGCTGCAGATGGAGAGTGTCCTGACAGCATTTCAGAAAATGAGGCGTTTCAGGACATTGAAATGCTGAAATACCTCTTCGAGAATGCATACAGCGGCTATTCGTATTGGGAAAACCAGGGAGTAGACTTCAATGCTGTTTATAATAGTCTGA
Organism: Candidatus Aegiribacteria sp.; assembly: GCA_021108435.1. NCBI lineage: Bacteria > Pseudomonadati > Candidatus Aegiribacteria > Candidatus Aegiribacteria sp. The sequence goes on along the minus strand of JAIOQY010000184.1, from coordinate 26,780 downwards.
CTGAACTCGCCGAGGGAAGCGAGAAGGTTTCAGTTGTTGACATGGAGCGCATTATTGCGGAGGGTTTAGAACATGTACAGGATGGTCATTTTGGAGTAGCCGGTCATGAGCGGCATCGCTTTCTGAACAGGAAAAACCCATACTTTGCCAATGTAATCGTTGAGAGAATTTCCGCTGAAAATAGTGGTAGTGGCTCCGGGACTGAATACAGCGTTGTCCGATCGAATTGCAACTCCGTAGATCCCGGCATGACCTATGTCGGTCCGGAAGACCGGCTGTTCAGGATTCTGTCCAGGCGCGGTGTTGAGCAGTTTCAGCTTGGAGTCTTCACAAGTGAGGAGACTTCTGAAGCCTCTTTCCAATTCCATGCAAAGCCTGCAGTTGCAGAGGAGTCAGGCTCGGATTCCAGTGAATCGTCCTTTTTCGATTCTGCTTCAGTAGTTTCGATAGCACTTCCGCTCCATGAATGCCGGTTGAGCAAGGCAAAGCACCAGGATGACCGCGTATACTACGCAACCGAAATAGACAGTATTGATCTTGTTCGTATTTCCAGCTTCTCCACCAGCCATCATGAGCATCTTCAGATGTTTGTAAAGAATGGGACTGCCCTTGCCGAGACGGACCGGTTTATCGTTGACCTAATGGGAAATCAAGGGGGGTCCAGCTTATATGCCAAGGAATTTGTCAAAAATCTGAATGGCGTGGCACAGTGGAGAATGTACTGCGCCATGTTCTGTACACCTGCCACTGTCGGCTCTGTAGCAGCAATGCCCATAACCGAAGATATGCCGGCAGGATTTGAAGAAACTGTTAATCGAATGCGGCAGGCCCTGGAACGCCTGCGAGAAAAACCTGTCCGAAATTGGCTGTATGTACGTGATGAACTGACTCCCAGGCAAATGGGAGATTACGAGGGCCGTGCAGTATTTCTGATTGACCGACGTGTGGCATCATCCGGAGAAGCCCTGATTGATTATACCAAGTCAATACCAGGAGCCATGCTGATTGGCGAAAATTCCGCAGGTGTAGGTTCATTTGGAGAGGTTCACCAATACTGGTTGCCGAACTCGCTCATCCGTCTCTTCCTGCCGTGCAAGCTTTTTATCGCGCCAGGATTTGAAGAGGGCGTCGGTTACATCCCGGATTACTGGCTCGATTCTCCGGAACCAGTTATGGAGATAGCAAGATGGTTGAACAATCCTGATACCTATCAGTTTGAGTTGTCTGAAGCTTCTTCACCCGCCCCGGGTTATCTATTTCCCGACTAGATATAATTGTTTGACCACCGCTTCCGATAGGGTAACTTACCCTTTTACTACTTGAGACATCCGATGGAAATTTATCAGCGGGAATGAAACTGCTTAACAAAGTCGGTTGTAATAAAGCTATCCATATTGCTCATATAAAACATAGTTATAGCCAACAAGAGATTGCAAGCATTCTGGAATGCACTACAGTACTATCAGCAAGATCATAGCATAGAGAATCTTGAGAATAATCAATAGATAGAAAAATACCAAAATTCAAGATACGACCCCACAAGTCGACCCCACAAGTTGTTTGACCAAGATTGTTTCGTGCAGTATGGTCAGTTTCAGGCAGAAATCGGAGACTTTATTGGGACGAATATGCTGTTTCGGGAAAATTCCCGGAACGGCTTGAAATCAAGATTCATATTGCTATATGGAGCCTATGAGCGTAATGGAACAATACTAACCGCACATTGGACTAATATTGGCGCAAGGCTCAAAGCTAAAAACTGCAAAGGTATGGCATCATAGTTTTAGTCGTATGCGTCATCACCAACGAGTGGAGTAGTTAAGGAAATCCTCTTTACGAGAGACCTACAGAGCCAATGGAATCAATTGGAAAACGATAAGATTGAAGCAACTCTGAGAACTCAGGAGTTCTTTTAGAATAGAGATGAGCGTTCTCCAGCTGATGAGGAAGCAAAAATGGTCAACGAGTGAGTCGTAGTCGTCCTTACTCTTCGTGCCCGTTGGCGAAAGAGATAAATCTACTTCATTAATGTTTTGATTTTGGAACAAGCTAATTGATTATCTGAGCCTGACACACGAACTGGTGCTTACCTGCCCATTGTATTCGAGACGAACCAGGTAGATACCTGGCTGCAACCGGGCACCGTCAAGCAATATATTTTGTTCTCTTTCATTCATATATTCCAGATCCAGTGCCATGACCACTCGACCGGAAATGTCGTATACACTTAATCGAGCCTGCGAGGGTTCAGGAAGATCGAATGATATACAGAACAGGGATACGAAGGGATTTGGGGAAATGGAAAGGTTAAGCGATGAGGACATACAGGAAGTCGTCTGATCCTCTACGCTGGTTCCCCCCTCTCCGTAACGGAGAATATGACCACTATTTCCACATCCCCATCCGTTATTCGGATCGCTGAAGCAGAAGTAACGGACGTAGCCATTTCTTGATGCTGTTGATCCGTAGAGTGAGTTACCACCATTTTCGGTGATCCAAACATTGCCTCCTCCTGCAAAATACCCGTAGTTCCCATTGAAAAACCAGATATCCTGATAGTCATTGCCAGTCTCACCTATCTTGTACCAGTTATCTCCACCGTTATGGGTCCTTATGATTGTACCGTTCCAACCTCCAGCCCAAGCAGTATCAGCGTTTAGTGCGAATAAGCTATACATATCTGAATCTGTGCTACTGTATTGCAGTGACCAGGAATCTGAAGAGAAATCACATCGCAAAACAATTCCACTATTTCCGACTGCCCATCCATGGTCAGCATCTCCGAACCGGAATTTCTTTAGTGTCATGTATGTCAGTGGATTCATCCTAACCCAGCTAGTTCCACCGTCAAATGTGCGTATGACTTCACCCAGTGCACCAACAGCAACACCACTATCATACGAAACAAAATCAAGAGAATAGAGTTCTTGAAGATTAGGAGGAGGAGAGGCAATCTCCCAAGTGCTTCCACCATTAAAGGTCCGAATCACAACACCTTGACCATTCTCTTTACGTCCACATGCATATCCGATGTTTGAGTCCAAGAAGCATATATCGTTAAGCACTTTAACTTCGGGTGGTAGAGTCTGGAATTCCCAAGTTAAACCGTTGTCTGCAGAGTGCATTATCTTGTCGTACAAACCGCAAACCCAGACGTTGCCCGTGGGGATATGGCAGATTCCCCTCTGACTTTCAATAATCATATGGTTGGATAATGTCTCCCATCCGGCAGCATCGGTTCTCCTGAAGATGAGACCGTACACACCTGCTGTCAGTATTGTGGTAGCATCAGGATATGAGATTGTGTACAGCGTCAGGGGATCAGCCAATTCATGCGGAACAATCTCATAAACCCAGGTTTTTCCTCCGTCATCAGTACGGATTATCGCACCTGAATTTCTACAACAAGCAACTCCATGATTCAGATCGGCGAAATCGAAATCACTTAGCCAATGAAATTCTGAATACTGTTGAACCCAGTTCTCCCCTCCATCAGAGGTGGCGATAATTTCCCCGGTAGTAGCTGCCGCCCAACCGGTCTGACTATCATTGAACCAGAGGAAATCATAACTACCAATAGGGACAATTCCTGTGGGCTGCTCAATCCAGGAAGAGCCTGCTGTATTTGTAAAAAAGAAGGAACTCCTGAGGCCTGCAATCCATCCTGTCGTTGAATCAACGAAAAACACATCCTCAAAAGTATGGCCATGATCAGACACTGCTTGTCTATACCATGTATCACCACCATTGTCTGTGCGCACTACTGCAGAATTGTGACCAACTGCATACCCGCATTCTGAGTTTACGAAATGAATTGATTTAAACCATACCTGGAATTCACTTGTTTGAATATCCCAAGTGCTGCCTCCGTCTGTAGTATGGAGAATAAGGCCATATGCACATGCCCAGCCCTCTAATGAATCAATGAAAAAGATATCGCAAAACCTTGGATTAGACCAGGGCCAAACAAAGCCTTCCTCCCACGATTCACCACCATTATGAGTTATATAAAGTGCGTTCGCTGTCGAAATCCAACCATTTTCTGAATCTATGAAGAAGCTTTCATGGATAGATGCTCCGGTAGGTGTCGGATGCAACCAGTACCAATCTGGTTCGGCGAAAGACAAAGCAGGAATGAGAATGAAAGAAAGTACTATCAATGGTGATGTATACAGTTTAAATCTCATCGTAAATCTTGCCTTTCTTTATTCTAGTATATGTTTTTGGATTTTGGAAGGCAATGGCTTGTGGATTTCGAGGGGTGTTTATAGTTTATAGGGTCGTATCTTGAATTTTGGCGTGATAGTTATTCACCTATAACTAGATCACTCCGAATAGAATATCCAGTTGCTGTGTATCATGTATCACGTGACTGCTCGTGGTACCGGTTGACAGAACATTTTCTTGAACGACTCCGATAAAAACAGCGTTTTTGGAACAATTACTTATGACGATAAGCCGACATAACTGGCTTTGCCATGCATATTGCCTGATGTCACTGCCATTTACTACTTAAGACATCCGATGGAAATTTATCAGCGGGAATGAAACTGCTTAACAAAGTCGGTTGTAATAAAGCTATCCATATTGCTCATATAAAACATAGTTATAGCCAACAAGAGATTGCAAGCATTCTGGAATGCACTACAGTACTATCAGCAAGATCATAGCATAGAGAATCTTGAGAATAATCAATAGATAGAAAAATACCAAAATTCAAGATACGACCCCACAAACCGATTGTAATTGATTCAGTTTGATGTCCGGTATCATGTGAAGTGGTTGTTCTGGATATCCCTGATAACCGGCTCATACTGAGCTATTCCCAACTTGGGGGATCGAGCGAGATGTGGATGATTGCCTGCACAGAACAGAATGACACGTTATGGACATGCGCTCTTGAGGGAACGGATGAATTCAGCAATTATCAGGCTGTAACGAAGCTCCCGGATGGCGGATATCTGATAAACAGCCCTCAAACCTTCACTTCCTCCTTTTAAATACCACCTGAATTTAATAACAGTCAATGACAAGACTGGATGATAATCGATGCAGGCAACATTTACGGCGACTTACTACCTGACAGTTATTAGGTTATGTAGAGCGATAATTGATCTCAGGTTTGAAGAAGGGCGGAGATTTCTCCCCGCCCAACTATAAAGCTCATAGAAATCAGTTCTAATTTACCGCCTTGAACCTCTTCATAAAGTTCACAAGTGCTTCGACACCCTCGTGCGGCATGGCGTTGTAGATGGATGCTCTGCAGCCGCCGACTGATCTGTGTCCCTTGAGTCCGATGAGGTTGTTGTCGGCTCCTTCAGCAATGAACTTCTTCTCAAGTTCCTCGGTTGGGAGACGGAACGTGACGTTCATAAGAGATCTGCTTGCAGGATCGGTTACCGTGCATCTGTAGTAATCACTGTTCTCGTCCATATACTCGTAAAGCAGCCCGGCTTTCCTGTTGTTTGCCGTCTCAACAGCTTCGAGACCGCCCTGCTCCAGTATCCACTTCATTACGTTGCCAACGACGTAGACCGGGAAGGAGGGTGGAGTATTGAAAAGGGAATTCTTATCGATGTGGGTAGCGTAAGCAAGCATCGAAGGGACTTCCTTGCGTGCTTTCTCAGCCCATGAACGCTTGATAACGACAGCGGTGACACCGGATGGGCCGATATTCTTCTGCGCTCCAGCGTAGATAAGCGAGAATTTGCTGAAATCAAGTTTTCTGGACAGGAAATCACTGGACATGTCACAGACAAGAGGGACATCACCGGTTTGAGGGAAGTCCTTTATCTGGGTGCCAACAAGAGTGTTGTTACTGGTCGTATGAACGTAAGCGGCTCCGGGAGTGAGGTCGAACTGCTTCGGAATGAAACTGAAGTTCGCGTCTTCACTGCTGGCGGCGATATTCACATTACCGAAGAATTTAGCTTCTTTGACAGCTTTCTTCGACCATCCGCCGGTAACTACATAATCAGCAGTCATGTCTTTCTCGAGGAAGTTGAAAGGAACGGCACAGAACTGTGTACTGGCTCCGCCGCCGAGGAAGAGGACAGCGTATTCGTCATTCGAGAGTCCCATGATCTCAAGCATATTCTTCTGCGCTTCGGTGAACATGCTGTCAAAAGCGGCAGACCGGTGGGATATCTCCATAACTGACATTCCACTGTCATTGAAATTTACAGCTTCGGAAAAAGATTTTTTAACAACATCGTATGGAAGAGTAGCCGGACCTGCGAAGAAATTGTGTATGCGCTCTGGCATTTCAGCCTCCCTGAATTGAGTGAAGCACCGTATGTATGATTGTCGAATGAGTACGAACAGGTGAAAATATGCAACTTCGAAGTGCCAATAAGCAAGTGTTCATGAGAAAAAATACGTTAACTCACTATATGTATAGTAATTAAGAGGTTATGCTCTTGATGCCCGCGTAAGGAGGAATAATCCAAGTGCGATAAAGACTATCTCAGCTATGCTTGCCGCTAGAAGAGGAGGAAGCGCTCCCTTATGTCCGAGAGTCTGGCCGAAACGGAGCAGCGAGAAGAAGATGAACGCAAGTAGAATTGCAAGTCCGATACTGGACGCTTTACCGCTTCGCGGATTCCTCAGCGCAAGCGGCGCGCCAACCATTACCATGATCAGATTTGATAATGGAAAAAGGATCTTCAGGTAGAATTCCACCATATCACCTCTGGAATCACCGCCTGCCGCATTCACCCTCTGGATATAGTTCCACAGTTCAACGAAATTCATTTCCTGAGGAGCCTTCTGTCTTGATCCGAAATCTTCTGGAGTTTCAGTGATTCCGGGAAGCGGGAGAGAATCCGAAGTAGTGTGGACAAGGGCTCCGGATGGACCGAAAACTCTGTCAACAGTTCCTATTCCTGTCCAGAGTGTGTCACACCAGATCATTCTGTCCAGATCAAGCCGCCGGGTGATTCTGGAGCTGTCATCGAACCACTCAATTGTTACATCAGTGAGTATATCGGTTTCACCGTTGAAGAAACCTATGTCGAAAATTGCTCCATTTGGAGACCTGTGCGCAAATCCGCTCCTTCTGGCGTAATTTATCGGTTCCTGTCCATCTATCTGCACTCGCTTAACCTGGCTCTGCTGATAGATGGCGTTGGAAACTATGAAATCTCCTACTCCGAGCTCGAACAGAGATGCGAGAGCGCCGACCAGAAACAGGGGAAGGAAAATTCTGGGAATGCTGATACCCGCGGCACGCATGGCTACCAGTTCGTTTCTTCGGGAAAGCGATGAAATCAGAAAGAGGGAACTGAGAAGAACCGCAACGGGAAGTACAAGCACGATGATGTAAGGCAGACCATAGAAGTAATATTCCAGGAAAATCCCTGGAGACACATCCTTGTCCACCCATCTGGTGAAATGATCGAAAGCATCAACACTGACAAAGATCACGACAAAGGAAGATACTGCAACAACAATCATCTTCATGAATCTCGAAGCAAGATATATATCCAGTTTTCGCGCATTCATTGATCTGCTCCGCTCTGACTGGATTTGCCGATGCCGTTTCGGTGGAATCTTTTAACGAAGGCCACCATTCCAGAGACGGCTCTTTCGATTGGAAGCGGATTACCTTCATGAAGGCTTCTCACCGTCAGTACGATTCCAAGCGCGGTGAGTATTATGTTCGGCAGCCACATCGAAAGGAAAGGCGGCATCATGCCTCTATCAGCGAGATGCTCACCCGCGATAAGAAAGAGATAGTAGACAAGAATCACGAGCAGGCTGACTCCAAGCGCGATACCCGCGCTCCCCTTGCGGGTGGAGAGACCCAGCGGTACACCGAGCAGTACAAAAACCAGGCATGCGAAAGGAATTGAGTATTTCTTTTCTATTTCCACCCGGTATCGGCTGATACTTCTCTGGACCGAGGCTTTCCTGTCAACCAATATTCTCAGATTGGATGCATGCTGGATAAAGTAGTTTCTGGCAATATTGAACCTTGTACGTTCATCCAGACTGTCAGGAGGAGGAAATATTCCACCCCTTCCTGATGTTATCGTGGAATCAGTGAGAAGCGTCAGGAGAGGCTCGCTTCCGGTGATACACAGTGAATCCGTCAGAGCGGTTGACTGCTTTTCAAGCGAATCTACAAGAGATCTCATCTGGGATGCCGACAACTCTCTATCGCCTCTGTTGTTCCTGTTCTGTCTGATGAGTTCTTCCGAGCGTGTTATCTCGACAGTGTAGGTCAAAAAATCGAGTTTTCTGTACTCTCCTGTTTCTGACAGTTCGTGCATCTGACCATCAGTGAGTACCAGGCAGAATCGATTTGCGGATACCGGTTCCATACGGCCTTTCAGCGCTGTGATTGTTCTTCCGTTAGTACCCGGTATCCGTTCATGTATCACTACATTTTCCAGGTCACCAGTCAGATCATCCTTGTCACTGACGATTATTCTGTAATTGTCGATATCGTCGACGAACATACCGGGGATGATCTTGGCGGCCGGACGCATGGTGCCGATATCAAGGAGCAGATTCTTGGCCAGGTGATTCGCGTCAGGAAGGACGTAGTTATTGAAAAGAACCATTACAGCAGACAGGATCAGAGCGGCAAGCATCAAAGGTTTCAGTAAGGTGAATATGCTGATGCCGGAAGCTTTCATCGCGGTTACTTCCAGATCAGATTCCATACGGCCCACAGCCATCAGAACGCCCGCAAGAACTCCCATCGGTACTACAACGGCTACCATCGAGGGAAGGAGCAGCAAAAATACTTCGACAACCGTTCGGACAGGTACACCCTTGCTGACTATCATATCAAGAAGGTCGAGAAGCTTATCAAGCAGCATCACGAAAGTGAATATGCCCGCTGATATCAGAAAGGGAGAAAAAAACTCCCGTAAAGTGTAAACTTGCAGCTTTTTCATATACATCTCATTATAGGCCTTCGGGAATATTTGACAACACGACAATTATACTGATTGGTTCAGTTCTTTCAACACGCAAATGGGAACCCTGATCTGGCCGGAGACTAGAACCCAGAGATGAAAATAAAAACTACACTTCTACCATACCTTTTTTTGCTGGTGCTTGCTGTTTCTGCTGTTTCGGCAGTGGGCATTCGTGCACCTGAACTCATTCCACGGTATCCATGGGAAACTGAGCGATCCCGCCATGTACTTATAGAACCTGGCGTTTCATGGCGTTTTCTGCCTTCACTCAGGAGCGATTATCTTACATGGCGTCTTTTCTACGGAGATATCCCCGTATCCCGTCTGGGCTGTTTCCCGCTTGACGAGATTAATGATCGAACAATCGAGTGGTCTCTTCGGAGAAGCTGGCTGAGCGTGAACAGGAACTCCTGCCTGAGGACCACCAGAGAGCAGGGATCTCTGGTGCCGACAATCTACTTGCCGATCGATATGCCTCCGATACTTGCCGGAGCAATTGGAGAGGGCGGGCAGATTGATATCAGCGGGTATCAGAAAATCACACTCTCAGGTATAACTCATTACAGGCCGAATGCGGTTGAGCAGGAAGGTCAGAGCCAGTCATTGTTCCCGGATCTCAAGATGGAGCAGCAGCTCAGAGTCCAGCTTGAAGGCACGATTGGCGAGAAGATTCATGTAGATGTTGATCACGACAGCGAGAGGAGAATGGGGCCTCAGAGCAGCCTCAGTCTCAGGTACGAAGGATACGAAGACGAGATTATTCAGAGAATCGATATGGGTGATGTCAGTCTCTCCATAACCGGCCCGGAATTTGTCTCATACAGTATTCCGCATCAGGGTCTGTTCGGCGCCAAGATCATCGCGCAGGTGGGGCCTGTGGAAATCACAACAATTGCGAGCAGGCAGGCTGGATCAACTGAATCTTCTGAATTCGTAGGTCAGGCAACACTGGTTGCTGACAGCATTCTGGATATTCATCCCGCGAATAATTACTTCTTTCTCACATCACCGGATTCTCTTCCTCAGCCACAGATTGCTTCTATAAGGATATTTCAGGATGATCTTAACGGTAATAATAATGAGGAAACCGGAGCAGTGGAGAGTGCCTATTACATAGAAGGAGGAGAAACCTATACCGGAGGATACTGGGATGAACTGATAGCCGGACCGGATCTGGACTATGTTCTGATTGATTCCACAGTAATACGCTTCACCAGTCCTGTAGATAATAACTATATGCTGGCCATCTGGATGGTTACGACAGCCGGAGATACGATAGGAAATGTTGGAACCGGAACCGACTGGAATCTGAAGCTTATAAAGGAGAGCAATCCTCTGCCTACTGATCTCACATGGGATTACGAGCTTCGGAACAGGTATTTTCTTGGAGCGAACAATATCGTGCAGGAGAGTTTTAACTGTAACATCTACCTGACAAGATCCGGAGAAGATCCAGTCCAGACTCAGGGAGGCGTGTCTTTCATCGAGCTTCTTGATCTTGATACAAACGGTGACGGATCACTGGCAGATGAGGAAAATGCGGTTGACTGGGATAACGGGTTCCTTGTGTTTCCCGATACAAGGCCTTTCGACAGTTCTGTTCTTGAAGAGAAGAATCCGGCTATTTATGAGGAAAACAATCCTCTTCCGGCGCAGAGCAAGTACTTTATCGAAGTAGGTTACAGGGCGGCGTCAACCACTTACTCTCTGGGGCATATGGGGATTATTCCAGGCAGTGAAACGGTAACCCTGACCGTCGCGGGAATTGCCAGAACACTTGTTAAAGACGTTGATTATACGATCATATATGAAATCGGACTCCTCACTTTAATGGGTGAGGCAGCGGAGGACGCACAGAATCCGAGTAATGTTCTGCGTGTTACATACGAATACATCCCTCTTTTCGCGTCTCAGAAGAAAACCCTTGTTGGAACACGAGCTGTATACGGTATCGGATCAGACTCCTGGCTTGGAGCAACGGTGATGTTCGAAAGCGCCAGTACTCCGGGGGACAGACCAAGGATAGGGGAGGAGTCGACAAGAACCCTGGTTGCTGATGTGGATGCCCATTTTGAAGTAAAACCAGGATTCCTGACTGATTTCGCGAATATCATACCCGGAATAAACACTGAAGCGGAAAGCAACGCTACTCTATCCGGAGAGATTGCCATGAGCTTTCCGAATCCGAATGTAAATGGTGTAGCTTACATTGATGATATGGAAGGTGCAGAATCATCATTTCCCCTGGGCCAGAGCCGAGCTGCATGGCATCTCTCCAGCATGCCACTGGATGTTTCCTCACTGATTCATCCTGCTGGAGTTCTTCGATGGTACAACACATACAGAAGGTGGAAGCTCGGTGAAATTGTATCCAGCGCAACCGGTAACGAGGCGGATAACTATGTGAACAATGTTCTGGAATTATTCTTCCAGCCCGAAAATTATAATCCGAACTCCTGGGGCGGAGTGATGCGCTGCGTTGACAAGTACGGAATCGATTTCTCCCGTAAGACGCATATCAGGCTGTATGTCAGATTCACAGGTGATGCAGCGAACGCGAACATCTGTCTGGACCTCGGGGAAAGAATAGATGAGGACTCCTACTGGCTTGAAAGAACAGCCGGAGAACTGGCGAGAAGAGCAAACGGTGAACTTGATACGGAGGATTTGAACCGGGACGGAATTCTTGCCAATGATGAGGATACCGGTCTGGATATTCTATGGGATGATGAGGAGAATCCCCCAGAGGGGGGTGATCCCAACAGGGACAACTACTATTACGATGGAAACGATCCACCTTCTGAAAGATATACCAGTGTAAACGGTACGCAGGGTAACAACAGTCTGGATACTGAGGATCTCAACACCAACGGTATTCTGGACAGGTCAAATTCATTTTTCCGGATCAGAATTCCTCTTGATGACGAAGAGTATATCATATCAGGACCGAATGAACACGGCTGGATGCTTCTGGAGATCCCGCTGGGAGACACTTCTCTCGTTTCAATTCCCGATCTTGTATCAGGTACACCAACATGGGAGAAAATCAGTTATGCCCGAATCTGGATGGATGGATTTACAGCCGTGGATACCGTTCAGATATACGATTTCTCGATAATCGGAAATCGCTGGGAAGAGATAGGAGTAATTCTCTCCGATACATCCGGAACCCCTGTATTCGAATCAGAAAAGCTGTTTGTCTCAACGGTGAACAATAAGGACAATCCTGACTATGCAAACGATCCGCCACCCTCAGTAGATCACGGGGATGATGAATATGGCGACCGCAGGCTGGAGCAGTCCCTGTCCCTTCAGGCAGTTGATATCAGGCTGGGGCATATCGGAATCGCGACTCAGAGCTTCTACAGCAGCGAAGATTTCACAGCTTATAAGCAGATCAGGTTCCTTGTGCACGGAGAGGAAAGAAGTGAATCCGAATTAGTATACAGACTCGGCACTGACAGCCTGAATTATTATGAGATCGCAGTTGATGTTGAGGATGGATGGCAGATTATCGAGATATATCTTGATGATCTGGTGGATCTCAAGATCCAAAAAGATGAATTGCGCCTTGATTATCTCAGCGAGGGTGACCTTGCTGTAAAAGGCTCCCCCAATCTTGCGAAGATCATGGAAATGTCACTTGGGCTTCAGAGCGAAACAAGAGAATTTCTGAATACAATGGTTTGGATCGATGATATCACGCTTCACCAGCCGTGGGATAATACCGGAACCGCACACAGAATTACAGCAAGTGTCGATTTGGCTGATCTCCTGTCACTCAGTGGTGATTACAGAGAAGTAGATTCCGATTTCCACGGTCTTGGAAGCAGGTCCGGGCAGGGGTTTACGACGACCAGCTACGATGCTCTCGCTACTCTCCATCTGGATCGCTTCACTCCTCCACTGTGGTCGCTTTCCATTCCTGCGAATTATTCATGGTCTATGGATATATCCAGGCCTCGATTTCAATCAGGATCTGATCTAAGACTTGATGATGATGAATCCTGGGATGAAAGAACTCAGACCAGGAGATGGAGTACCGGATTCCAGTGGAGGAAAAACAGCAGGGCGGAGGAATGGCCAGGCAGATATCTGATAGATCCATTCAGGTTTATCCATACTTACTCCAGAAATTATGGAATGTCTCCTACGTATCGAGATACTGCCAGTACTGCTGAGGGAACACTGTCTTACGATCTTGCACCCGGCAGAATGCAGCTGCTCAGTCTGCCGATCATTGAATTTTTCAGACTTCGACCAACAAGAGTCGCCTGGTCATTATCCAGACATAACAGCTGGGATACACGATGGAGCTTCGCAAACGGTGATAGTGTTCAGACAAGAGCTACTACGGTATCAACCCTCTCATCAAGCGGTACACTCACTTTTAATGTCTGGAAAGGTTTTTCAGCCAGCGGTTCTCTTTCGCTTCTGCGGGATCTTCTCTATCCCTGGGAAGGCAATATCGGTGTGAATATCGGGCGGGAGATTTCCAGAAATCAGAATATCAGTATTTCTCAGGATATCAATCTTTTCAATTATCTTAAACCCAGGTTTTCCTACGATGTTAACTATCACGCATCAAGGCTGGCTCCTCATACGACATCCGGGGCTGATACACTTGGATTGCCGAAGTTCTCAGTTTCATCAACTCGAAGGATCAATGTCCGAATTGGTCTTGTCCATACAATCAGAAGCCTGGCAAGGTTGAGAGATGAAAGATTGGATGAAGAAGCCGAACCCGGAAGTCCCCGGTGGTTCCTCATGAAACTGGAACGATGGGCCAACCTGATAACTGATCCAAATATTGTTTATTCAGAAACGGAGGGAAGCGAATACAGAGATATGGATTTCCTTCCAGGATGGCGGTATCAGACCGGTCTGAATCCTGTTCTGGATGATATCACGCCCTGGGACAGGACAGAGGGATGGAACCTCCAGATAACAGGAGGTTTCAGACCTGTATCTTCAATGTCGGTGCGCCTGGAGTACAGATCTTCTGACTCAAAAACGATGTATTCCGGATTCTGGAATAATCAGAGATCAAAAACCTGGCCATCCGTAATATTATCCTGGTCAGGATTGAACGGGCTGGCCGGTTTAAGGGATTTCCTGAGAAACGGGACAGTGAGTTCAGGATACAAGATCGAGACTACTGAAAGCGGCAGATATGAAAGTGATATATATATTCCAACTACGAAAACGACTTCAACACGCTGGTCTCCTCTGCTCAGTATAAACGTGACTCTTAAGAACGATATTCAAATTACGATCAGTGACAATCTGACAAATACTGTCTCGAAGAACTATACAGGCACACAGACGGAAACAAGAAGCAATAACAACAGCTTACAATTCAGAGTACAGTATTCATTCAGCGCTCCGGGAGGATTTGCGATTCCTCTTCCTCTTCTTGACAAGCTTCGCATAAGTTTTCAGAGTGATCTCACGACTAGTCTGAGCCTCACCAGATCCAGAACCACAAGCGAACTTATAAGCAGCGGTTATGGAAACCAGCTTCAATCCGACAGGGAAGAATGGAGAATTGAACCCGCCATTAACTACGATTTCGGTTCTGTCACCGCCGGATTGACAGGAATTTACGGATGGAAGACCGACAGAGTTAATTCCCAGTACAATCAGCGGGATATCGGAATGAATATCTGGGTTATTATCAATTTCTGACGGTATTTGCTTCGTCCTGATACACACTTCAATCAGTTGGCCGGAATGCTTATGATATTTCAAGTAAAAAATCCCTCTGGTCAATCACGCTTTTTCTATATATGCTTTTCATTGTCTGGAATTATGATTTGAACGGTATGAAATTGAATTTGGACAGAAGGTGATTGGCTCCTTTCATTACCTCGAAGGAAATCATCTGTCTGGATAGTATCGGAGGCTTGATGAACATCAGAATTGGTCAAATTCTTCTTGATTCCGGGATGATATCAAATAAGCAGCTTGAAAATGCTCTCAATCAGCAGAATGAAGGTGGCGCCAGACTGGGCTACTATCTGGTGAGCAGTAATGCCATTTCAGAAAATGATCTCAATAAGTTTCTGGCACGACAGCAGAATATTGAAAGCGCTAATCTTGATGAAATAGATATTGATGAAAACATTATTCACCTGATATCCGGTGATGTTGCGCGCAGATATGAAGTCATTCCTATTGAGATTGTCGGTAGAAAATTAATCGTGGCCATGACAGATCCTCACAATCTTTTTGCGATTGATGATCTTAGATTCTCGCTCGGGATGGATATTGAGCCACATATAACCGCGTCCAGCATGATTCGAAGAGCGCTTGGAAAGTATTATGAGAATTCAGAGGCGCTTGTACCTGTTGATGAAAGCCGTGCGAAAGTTGGAAGTTCGGTTCATACGTCTATTACAGATATTGATGAAGAAAGGATCGAAGGTGTTGACCTGCTCGTGGGAGATGAAGTCTTTGAGTCAATGATCGTCGAGGATACGGAAGAGGAAGAATTCGAAGAGGAGGATATAGCTCTGGATCTATCTGATTCTCCCGTAGTTAAACTTATTAACAGTCTGATCGCTGATGCTGTCCGCAGAGGAGCCAGTGATATACATTTTGAACCATTCGAGCGGTATATCAGGGTTAGATTCAGAATTGACGGTGTCCTGCATGAAGTAATGCGTCCCAGCAGAAAATACCGTTCAGCTATGGTCAGCAGGTTGAAAATTCTTGGCGGCATGAATATCGCGGATCATCATCTTCCACAGGATGGACGGCAGAAGATCCTGGTTGGAGACAGATTTGTTGATTTGCGGCTTGCAACACTTCCGACTCTGTTCGGGGAGAAAGTCGAAGTCAGGCTTCTTGATCGATCCAAGGTCGTTCTTGATCTGGAAAAACTGGGTTTCGAGGAAGAACCCCTGAAAATATTCAGAAAGGCTATCAGAAGACCTTTCGGGATCGTTCTTGTTACAGGTCCCACAGGATGCGGAAAAACAACAACACTCTATTCCGCTCTAACCGAGCGGAATGATATCGAAGTGAATATAATGACCGCTGAGAACCCGGTAGAGTTCAATCTTAAAGGAATCAACCAGGTTCAGATGAACTCCGATGTTGGATTAACATTCGCCAATGCTCTCAGAGCCTATCTCAGACAGGATCCCGATATTATCATGGTTGGAGAAATCCGGGATAAGGAGACAGCTGAGATTTCCATCAGAGCAGCATTGACAGGGCATCTTGTTCTTTCAACAACTCATACGAATGATGCTCCAAGTACAATTAACAGGCTTATAGATATTGGAACCGAACCGTTCATGCTCAGCACTTCACTGGCATGTATCGCTTCCCAGAGATTGATCAGGAAAATCTGTTCTAAATGTAAAACTGAAATCCATATTCCTGATGAAGTACTTTCGGACGCCGGGATTGATCCGGAACGTTTCCGAAATGTTAAGCTGTTCGAAGGTACAGGATGTTCGTACTGCAACAATACCGGATTCAAGGGCAGGATAGGGATTTTTGAAGTTATGAGCGTCGATGAAGAAATAAGACAGCTGATCGAGGGTGATGCCAACAGTCTTGAAATAGAAAAGGCCGCATTATCAAAGGGTATGATAAATCTGAGAGAATCCGCTCTTCGAAAGCTTGAGCGCGGAGAGACCACATACGATGAAGTAATTAGAGAAACAATTTCGAGTTTCTGATGGAGGAATAAGTGTTAAGCAGACTGGGAATAATGCTGCTTGAATCAGGAATGGTCAGCCAGGATGAAATTGATCAGGTAATTAAGGAATATGGTCCTGGTGAAATCGAACTTGCGGATCAGCTGATATCAGCGGGAATTGTACCTGAGGATCTTGTTACTGAGTTCCTTTCAGAAATATACTCTGTTAAACCTATATATATCAATGAAATAGAAATTGATTCCAGGCTTGCTGAATCGCTGCCGGAAGATCTTGCCCGGAAATACCTGATTTCACCAATCAAGGTGGACAGGGAATACTTTTATATAGCAATGGGCTCTCCAGGAGATCTGTACGCAGTTGATGAAGTGAAATTCGCTACCGGGAAGGAAGTTATCGTTTACGCTTCCGCGCCGCCTGCAGTAAGAAGAGCACAGGATGAACTCTATGGAAAAGCTGACTCTCTTGTTTCGGTAAAGGATCAGATTGATGATTACAGCAGTGAACTTGATGAACTGGAGATTGTTGAATCCCTTGATCCGGAAGAAGAAGAGGATTTCGAATCGGATCTGGAAGAAGAGTACGCAGGAGCGGTAGACGGTCCTATTGTCGGGTTTGTTAACGAAATCATAGCAAAAGCTGTGCGGACAGAGATTAGTGATATTCATATTGAACCCTACGAGAACTACCTCCAGATAAGATACAGACGGGATGGAGCCTGTTTTGTTGTGCGAAAGCTCCCCAAGAAAATACAGCCGCAGATTCTCAGTCGTTTCAAGATCATGGCAGGCATGAATATTGCTGAACGCAGAAAGACGCAGGACGGTCGAATAAAGGCCAGAATCGACGGAAGATGGATTGATTTCAGAGTAAGCGCGGTTCCCACAGTTAACGGTGAGAAAATAGTTCTCAGGATACTTGACCGAGGAAGCCTGGAGTTCGATCTCAGAGAGCTTGGATTTCCTGAAGAAGCTCTGAAAGTCTTCATGCAGGGAGTCAATTCCCCCTTTGGAATTGTTCTTGTAACCGGACCTACAGGAAGCGGGAAAACCACGACGCTGTATTCAGCGCTCAGTTCGCTGAACACGGATAATAGAAATATCCATACCGCAGAAGAACCTGTAGAATACAGTATTGAGGGTCTTACACAAACACAGATAGATTTCAGCATGGGGTACGATTTTGCAACTGCCCTCCGAGCGATTCTAAGGCAGGATCCCAATATCATTATGGTTGGTGAGATCAGAGATCTGGAGACGGCTTCGATAGCAATAAAAGCTGCACTGACCGGACACCTGGTTTTTTCCACTATTCATACGAATGATGCTCCAAGCACGGTGAACAGGCTTGTTGATATTGGTATTAAGCCATTTCTTGTGGCTTCTGCGGTTAGAACCATCATGGCTCAGCGGCTGGTCAAGAAAATATGTAAGCATTGCAAAACACCTCATGAGTACAGCGATAAGGAGTATCTGGCTGCAGGAATTGATCCCGGGGAGATGAAAAATTATATAACGTATATTGGGAAAGGCTGTAGCAGCTGCAGCGGTACTGGTTACCGGGGAAGGATAGGGCTTTACGAAGTTCTATCGATTGACAAGAATATAAAACAGTCTATCATTGATAGAGTAACTGCTGGAGAATTAAGAACAATGGGTGTTAAGAATGGAATGAGAACACTCAGAATGGATGCAGTCGAAAAATTGAAAGCCGGCATTACTACCCTGGAAGAAGTAATGAGAGTAACCACGGAAGATGAGCCTGGGGTTCTCAAGGCTGCAGCGGCGAATAAAGCCAGGGACAAGCAACAAAAGAGGGAAGGACATTCGGCCTGATATGATTATAAAGACTCTATTAAAAGAAATGATGGAAAGACGCGCTACAGACCTTCACCTTACTGTAGGAACTCCTCCCGTTGTCAGAATAGACGGGGAACTAGACAGAATGGAGTACGATCCTCTCACTGCTCAGGATACTCAGAATCTTGTTTACAGTTTGCTGAAAGATGAGCAGAAAAAAAGGTTTGAACTTGAGAAGGAACTAGATTTCGCTTTTGGAATCAAAGGACTTTCCAGATTCAGGGCTAATGTTTTTCTTCAACGCGGCTGCGTGGCATGTGCCATAAGGTCTATTCCGCATGAGATACTCGGTTTTGAAGAACTCGGTCTTCCTCCGGTAGTCAGTGTTCTCGCGGAGAAACGCCAGGGACTTATTCTGGTGACAGGTCCAACGGGATGCGGCAAGTCAACTACACTGGCCTCTATTATCCGTAAGATAAATACATCAAGGCACTGTCATATAATTACGATTGAAGATCCTATCGAATACGTCCATCATCATGACAAGGGTATTATCAACCAGCGCGAGATAGGACAGGACACAACATCCTTCGGCAATTCACTTCGATACGTTCTCCGGCAGGATCCCGATGTCGTCCTGATTGGCGAGATGAGAGACATGGAGACAATGCAGGTTGCTCTTAACATTGCCGAGACAGGGCACCTCACGATGGCTACGTTGCACACTAATTCAACTTACGAATCAATTAACAGAATCATCGATTCATTTCCAGCTCAGAGTCAGGATCAGGTCAGGAGTCAGCTCTCGTTTGTGACCCTTGGTGTTCTAACGCAGCAGCTTGTGCCAAAAGCCAGAGGACACGGCAGGGTTCTTTGCGCGGAAGTTCTGGTCTGCACTCCAGCCGTTAAAGCCACGATCAGGCAGGACAAACTTCATCAGATATACGGAATGATGCAGGCTGGACACAAACATGGCATGCAGACAATGAATCAGGCTTTGCTTATCATGTATAAGAAAAAGGAAATAACCAGAGAAGTTGCTCTTGAACGTTCGAACGATGCCGCTGAACTTGAACAGATGATCGCAACGGGTCGGGATATCTTATAATGACAGGAGGCTGAAAATGCCTGAGTTCAAATGGGAAGGAACAAATAGAGCCGGCAGGAGAATGTCGGGAAAGATTACTGCCGCGAAAAAGGCAGATGCGCAGGAACTCCTCGCCCAGAGAGGTGTCAGCAATATAAAGGTAACCGGCAAAGGATTTGACCTGGCCACCTTTGGAACAATTGGTACAGGTATTAAAGACAAGGATCTTGCCGCATTCACCCGTCAGTTTGCTGTAATGATCAATGCCGGGCTTCCATTGGTTAAATGCCTTCAGATACTGAGCGCTCAGCAGGAAAACAGGATTTTCTCAGATGCTATTGAGGAAGTGACAGCTGATGTGGAAAAGGGTGGAACACTGGCTGAATCCCTCGGAAAGCATAGCAGGATTTTCAGTGATCTGTACGTCAACATGGTTGCAGCAGGCGAGCAGGGAGGTATTCTTGATACAATCCTGAACAGGCTCTCAACGCATCTGGAGAAAGCAGCAGCACTGAAAGGGAAAATCAAATCCGCCATGATGTATCCACTTGTCGTACTCATCGTGGTTGTTGTGGTTGTGATGGCTCTTCTTCTGTTTGTCATACCGATATTCGAGCAGATGTTCGCCGATATGGGTGGAGAACTTCCAGCGCCTACTCAGATTGTCGTAGGAGCATCGGAGTTTGTACAGGAAAACCTGTTATTCATTCTCCTTGGATTTGCAGCCCTGATTACCGGATACAAGTTGTACTACAGGACAAAGAACGGTGAAAAAGTAATTGATTCAGTCAAACTAAAGATGCCTATCTTCGGAATGCTCCTCAGAAAAATGTCTATTGCCAGGTTCACAAGGACTCTTGGTACTCTTATATCAAGCGGAGTGTCAATCCTTGACGGTCTGAGTATCACTTCAAAGACTTCGGGTAACAGAGTAGTCGCGGATGCCATTATGGAAGCCAGGGGAAGTATTTCCGGAGGAGAGAATATCTCGAATCCTCTTGAAGCTTCCGGTGTATTTCCAGGAATGGTGACTCAGATGATAGCTGTTGGAGAAGAAACCGGCGGGCTTGATACAATGCTTCTTAAAGTTGCCGACTTCTATGAAGAAGAAGTGGACACAGCAGTTGCGGGTCTTACTGCAACTCTCGAACCCATTATGATCATAGTCCTGGGTGTAATCGTGGGAGGTATCGTGATAGCCATGTATCTCCCGATTTTCGACCTCATCGGTACGGTGGGAGCGTAATAACTGTTGCTGGAAAAGTAGTACTCCTCTGTCGTGCTGCAGGGACAATATCGTATGAGTAATGGAATTCTAAGAATGGGGCGCCGCGCCTGGCTTCAGGTGGGGCGCTTCATTGTCTTCGGTCTCTTTGTTCTGCTGGGTATTCTGTTTCTCGGATGGACAAGAGTCGGTGGAATCTACTTCTCTGTCGGCATTGCGGTAGTTCTGTCAATAATAATGGACATGCTGTGCAGAAAGATCTGGAAAGAACGGGAATGGCAGATCTGGATTCTCTTCACCCTCGATTCAATTCTGGCTGCGATCCTTATCCGGATGGCTGGCAATTTCGATGGTCCTTTCACGGTCTTTTTCTTTATTCATACATTCGGAGCAGGTGTCTATCTGGGTATCAGGGGTGGAGCAATCATGGCGGTTCTCGATTCTCTGATGATAGCTGCGCTTGCTTACTCAACGATTTCAGGAATACTGAATATCGGTCCTGCAGGAGGTTCCCTGGAGGGTTTAGTAGAAGTCATTCCATCCAATGTATCTTTCCAATACGCGCTTCTGTTCGTAATGATTTACGCCGGTCTCCTGATGATAACAGGGCTTGTCACCGGATACCTCTCAGAGCACCTTCTTTTTGAAAAAGGCAGAGCTGAAGTAATTCTCAGTGAACTCCGGGAGGCCAGGAGTATGTCCAGGGAGATACTGGAAAGCCTGTCAGATGGAGTTCTCGTGATTAATAACTCCGGCTCTCCAATCAGTATTAACCGATCTGGTCTCCGGATTCTGTCTCTTGATGAGAACTGGCGTAAGACTATATCTAATACGGATATCTACACTATGCTGAAAGAGTACCAGATATCCGAAGGAATGCCCTCAATTATCGAGATAATCCTGGGAAACAGAGTTATTGAATGCAGAATGGGTACACTTCTCGATCATTACGGCAAGTCTGCCGGAGCCCTTGCCGCACTGACGGATATAACGGAAACAGTCGAACTGAAGAAACGATTACAGGAGCGGGAAAAACTTGCTGCGATCGGCAAGCTGTCCAGTACGCTCGCGCATGAAATCAGGAATCCGCTGGCCTCAATGAGCGGTGCAGCTCATATATTGAAAATGGGATCAATTGACTGGAAAAAGACAGACAGAATGACAGAACTCATAAGCAGTCAGGCAAAGAGGATCTCGGAAATAATCGAGGGATACCTCGAACTATCCAGAAAGAGCAATGTTCTGTATACTAATCCTGTTTCACTCGAAGCCGTCGCCATGGAAGCGGTTGATGTGGCAAAACAGGGCTTTGGCTGGCAGACAGAAATTGAACTGGATATTGAAGGCAATTTCATCGTTTTTGGAAATCAATCACGCCTTGTTCAGTTATTATCGAATATTATTCGCAACAGTGTTGAAGTTCTGGAGAACAAGCCTGATGGCAGGATAGGTATTTCTCTCATGAAATCACAGATGCAGGGCATGGCTGAATTTATTGTGACGGATAATGGACCTGGCATTAAGGATACTGTTATGAATGATATTTACGATCCCTTCTTCACTACGAAAGATGAGGGAACAGGTCTCGGGCTGTATGTTGCGAGAAGAGTCGCTCGGGATCATAATGGCAGAATGGACATAGAGTCTGCTTCAGGAAAGGGAACAACGGTGAGAGTAATAATTCCAATTGCTCCACCTGACGTTGTTGCATACGAAACCGGAGGTATCGAGCATGGATAATCAGCTTTCAGTCATGATCGTGGATGATGAGAAACCGATGCTTGAATGGCTCTCGATTCTCCTTGAACAGCAGGATTATTCGGTTAAGTGTTTCTCCGATGGCAGGAAAGCGGTAGCAGAAGGCAGAAAGAATATGCCGGATATTCTTGTAGTTGATGTCAAGATGCCGGGCATCAGCGGACTTGAGGTTCTGTCCAGGCTTCGTGAAAAATCTCCTGAATTGATAAGTATTGTAATAACAGCATTTTCCAGTGTTGATTCAGCAGTCCAGGCAATGCGCAAAGGCGCTACTGATTATCTGATCAAACCTTTTGAAGTTGATCAGCTTCTTGTAGCAATAGAGAAAGCTCTTGGTGAACAGAAGATCAGGAAAGAGAACAAAGAGCTGAGGAAAAAAATCCGCTCACGTTTCAGTATAGAGGGAATAATCGGGAAATCAAAGCCGATAATCGATCTTCTTGATGAAGTCCGGATGGTTGCCGATAAAGACAGCACAATTTTAATAACAGGAGAGAGCGGTACCGGGAAGGAACTCATAGCCAGAGCAATTCATTCAATAAGCCCAAGAGCTGATAAACCATTTCTCGGTGTCAACTGCGGCAGTTTTTCTCACAGCCTTCTTGAAAGTGAACTGTTCGGCCACCTGAAGGGTTCTTTCACAGGTGCTCACAGAGACAAGGAGGGTCTTCTGGTTGCGGCAAAGGGTGGAACATTCTTCCTTGACGAAGTTGGCGAGCTTGACAGGGAACTGCAGGTAAAACTGCTTAGAGCCCTGCAGGAACACCAGGTGCTTCCGGTAGGAGGCACGAAACACATATCCTTCGATGCCAGGATCATAGCGGCAACTAACGCCAATCTGAAAGAGATGGTCAGCAGAGATGATTTCAGACCCGACCTTTATTACCGGCTTAATGTGATTCCTCTTCATGTTCCGGCGCTCCGGGACAGATCATCGGATATACCAATTCTGCTTGATAAGTTTATTAAAGATTATTATGAAGAGACCGGGGAAACCGCCAGAACAATCACCGGAGAGGCAAGAGAAGCTCTGATTTGTTACAGCTGGCCCGGCAATGTCAGAGAACTCGAAAATGTAGTTGAGCGTGTCTGCGTTATGACAAGCGGGAGCGAGATCACTTTTACTGACCTTCCCGACTTCATCAAGGAGCAAGCAGTTACAGACTCAGGTGTTTTCGAGGAAAAAACCTCAGAAGCTGAATCAGCTGTTCCCGCAGGGAAAGACACACCAACTCTCGACGAAATAGAGAAGGCATATACGCTGTATGTACTGGAACATCGATCCAGAGGTCAGAAACGACTTGCAGCAAAATTGCTCGGCATTAACGAGAGCACACTCTACAGAAAACTGGAAAAATACGCGAAAGACCGGGAAAACCAATGACAGCGAACGGGGACATGCAACTCTATGCGTGTCCCCTGTACTTAATGTGTCCTTATGACTAAACCGCTCACAGCAGCAGCCATATTCCTTCTGCTCTTCTTCATAGCATTTCTTTCAGGCCAGACAGGTATTCCTGTTGAAGATGGCGGGGAGTTCCTGACAGTTGCCCGTCTGGGCGGTACAAACCACCCTCCCGGACTTCCATTGCTCAGTCTGTCGTCAAGAGTATCCTGGATTCTTTTCGGCAGGGAAGGACTGCGTGTTCTTTTTGCTTTATTCGCAGTACTGGCGCTGAAACTGATCAACAGAAAAATAACAATTTCGATAATGTTATTCACCACAGGTATACTTTTACTACCATCTCTGACTGAAAGGCTGTTAGCCTGGGATGCTTACGGACCTTTATTTTTGATATTTGCGATTACTTTGTACAGAAAACCTTCTCTGGGTCTTGAAGCCGGTTATCTGATGGGACTGGCGCTGGCGATTCACCCGCAGGGGATATTTCTGCCGATACTGTTCAGCTGGAAGAAGGATTCAGCTTCGCTATTTATTGGCGGCCTGATTCTTGGATGCAGTCTATATCTTGCTCTGCCGGTATATTCGGTTTCCGGAGCAATTGTTGACTGGGGCAATCCCGGATCTATTACTGATTTCCTCAGGCAGGTTACTGCCGGAGGATACAGAGAAGTTTACGGCAGCAGCATGGGGAGCCTTTCACTCAATTCGATCTTTCGCCATTTCAGTGCATTATTGAAGGTGTTCTGGCCGGTTCTTCTGCTTCCGGCATTGATTGGAATAATTCGGACGTACAAAGAGAACAGGTATCTTCTGTCAAAACTGGGAATTCTGTTTATTGCAGATCTGCTGTTTGTACTGATTGTTAATCCGATGGCAGCTGGAACTTCTCAGACCGCAGTTCTGTCACTTCTTGTAATACTTGTGCTTTCAATAATCGGGATTACTGCCGTTGAGAAATGGCGCAGAAGTGCAGGTATAGTGTTAGCTGGAGCTGTTCTTGCAGCTGGTGTGATTTGCTGGAATCCTCTTATTGATCAATCTGAGAATATCACTGAGTGTTTTGCTCCCGCTCCTCTTGAATCCATCCTGTTCATCAGCAGCAATGATCTGTTATATGGTGGCTGGGTCATGAAATACGTTGATGACAGGAGGCCTGATATGGTTCTGCTCTCTACAGCGAACTTCTCCGGATGGTTTGAAAGAATGGCTACCTGGTTCAATCCTGAGGTTGATCTTTCAAGAAGCGTTCTTGATGTTGGTGACTACAGCATGTCCCGTGAAGTGCTTGCGAGCAGGCTCATAAACGCTACAATGCAGGACAATCCAGGTCACCCCGTATTTTTCGATTAAATGGTAACAGTCACTGCTATTCACTATATAGGGACATGCAGGCTGAAATACGGTGTTCTTCTGCTTGTTCACCATTACCTTATCTCTTGCATAATGCAATAGATATAACTCAAGAGAAAGTGTGCCAGTTTCATCTTTAATGCATGTATGCATTAAAATTGAATAATAATAAGTAGATATAGCAGGTTGGTAAGCATATTGCTTAAGTCTAGTTGCAAGCATATAATCTGAATGTAACTGATAACTCGAACGGAAAGGACAAAACATGAAAAAAGGATTTACACTCATTGAGCTGATGATCGTTGTGGTCATCATCGGTATCCTTGCTGCCATAGCGATACCGAAGTTCTCAAGTGTTAAAGATCAGGCAGAGGAAGTCTCCTGCAGAAGCAACATGAGGTCACTTGCAACTGCTGAGTCCATGTACTACGGCATTAACAACTTCTATGGTAACGAAGCAGGACTTGTCAGTAGTGAAGTGATGGATAACGCTGCTGCAATGACATGTCCGTCTGATAATGCAGCTTACGTTTACGCGGTTCCAGGCGACACATATACAATCACCTGTAACGGTACTGGTGGAAACGCGCCTCATGGAAGTGCTAGCGACGGAATCATGAGCTGGCAGTAGTTTTCTGATTCAGTTCTAGAAAAAATGGCGGTATGATTTTCATGCCGCCATCATGCATTATCAGAGAGAATCGTTGTGCCCTCCCTTTCTTTAACAACCGTACTTAAGTCATATTGATGAAAGTTCCTGGTTAAGGTTTAGACTGCATATTTCAGTAGAATCCGGCTGCAGGGGATCACTGATACGATTTTCCCACTTGCTGTCTCCAACGAAAGTCCACAAACACGGACTGAGAATATTAATATTTCTTACTCTTTTTATCAGAGCTGAAAAGTGCATCAGGATTTCCTCAGTATGATCCTGAGATCAGATCGAAAAGATAATAAGCGATATTTGAACTCCATCCGAAGATTTCCAGAATTCCAATATTTACTTGAAGTAGTAATTTCTCAAATTACATGCAAAATGCAATACAGGAGAGAAATTGAATATTTCGCATTCGAATACATCAAGGAAAAATAGAGGAATATATTAAATATCTTTGAATAATCTGATCAGAATCATGATGGCAAGTATTATGCAAGTGTTTATAGAGATAGAGTTTAATTGTGTAGCAACTGAATGGGGTTGTAAAATGTTCGGAAAAGGTTTCACTCTGATAGAGCTCATGATTGTCGTTGTGATAATCGGTATACTCTCCGCTATTGCTATACCTAAGTTCACGTCTGTGAAGCAGCAGGCAAACGAGGTTGCGTGCAGGAGCAATATGCGACAACTGGCGAATGCGGAAGCCATCTATTATGCAATTAACAGTACATACTGCCTTATTGGGGCGCTTGAGACATCAGGTATATTGAATAATGCAACATTGTTAATATGCCCCACTAACTCAAACTTTTACACAATTGCTCATACTGGAGATAATTACACTGTTCCCTGTCCAAATGGTGCTCCGAATCATGGAAGCATGGTTGACGGCATA
>JAIOQY010000183.1 GCA_021108435.1 Candidatus Aegiribacteria sp. | reverse complement strand
TCATCCATCATGTCAAAGAGCTGTCCCTCATTCCAGTCGGTCATTTCCAGCAGGAAACCGAAATCGAATTCACGACCTATTACAGCGGCATGCTCTATAAGGCTCCTCGCCTCAGCGGACATCAGGTCAAGCTTCCTGTCAATCACGTCTTCGATTGAATGAGGAATCCTGTCAGCCATATCTTCGCGAAATTCCCAATTATCAGCGTTCCAGTAAAAAGCTCCGCTTTCGTGAAGTGACTTCATGAGTTCCTCGATGAAGAACGGATTTCCTCCCGTTTTCCTGAAAATGTAACCGGTAAGGGCAGGAGATGGAATCCTGTCAATTATCATGGAGAGCATCCTGGACACATCAGATTCATCAAGAGGTTCAAGTGTGATTCGGTTGAACAGACCTTCGCGGGACATGTTGTTAAGTATCCTCTGAAAGCACTCCCTGTCTGCTTCTTCAATACGGTATATGAGAAGGAACAGTATGGGACTGCTCCGGAACGCTCTGATAACGTAATGGAGAAGTTCAAGCGAGCCTTCGTCCGCCCAGTGAATGTTATCAAGAGAGATGATGAGAGGCCCTCCGGCAACCTGCTGCTCAAGAA
The DNA here is from genome assembly GCA_021108435.1 of Candidatus Aegiribacteria sp. Taxonomy (NCBI): domain Bacteria; kingdom Pseudomonadati; genus Candidatus Aegiribacteria; species Candidatus Aegiribacteria sp. The sequence continues at coordinate 915 of JAIOQY010000183.1, read as the reverse complement.
GCCTTCTCACTCCCTCGAACAGCCGGAACTTATCAACCATGAGAACTTCACCGGCGCTCTTCGCAAGATAGTCCGACAGCTCGGGAACGATCTTCGTAAGTTCTATCCTGTAAGTCTGCGGGATATCATCGAGATCCAGTCCGTCGCTCATCCGGATTATCGAACGGATAAGCTCCCGAAACGGGAAGTAGGGAATGGAATGAGTGGTGGCGGAAAGCATGCTGCCGAGAAACCGGAAGGACTTGAATCGCTTTGAATCAATGATCTCTCTGACAAACCTGGATTTGCCCACACCTATCTCACCGCTGATGCAGAACGTCCCCCCCTTAATATCCGAGGAAGATCCTGTATAACGCATTACTTCCAGAAGTTCATCATTACGGCCGACAATCTCCTTCGTGGGAATTATCAGGCTGCGTACGCCGGTCTGTCGGCTGCCTATCCTGTCTCGACCATGCCTCTTTGCGCTGTAAAGACGCTGATCAGCGGTATCGAAAAGCCCGGCCCACTCCTTTCCATCACCAGGACACGATGCTATCCCTATGCTCATCGTAAGACGTATCCTCGAAAACTCCGTCTCCCGGCATTTTTCGATGAACCGGTGGGAAATCCTCTCCGCCTGTTCGTAACCCGTCCCCGGAAGAACGCATACGAACTCGTCTCCTCCGTATCTGAATACCGAGTCGTTAATCCTGAGAACACCTTCAAGGAAAGAGGAAAACTCCTTCAGAACAGTATCGCCTTTCGAATGGCCGTAAGTATCGTTAATATTCTTGAAGTGATCGAGATCAATCAGGAGAATCGATGTGGGGGAAGCCTCTTCGTCGATTATTCTTAAATGCTCGACGGACTTTACTCTTAGAAAACGACGATTGTAAAGACCGGTAAGATCATCTATGTACTCTCTTCCGACTT
>JAIOQY010000182.1 GCA_021108435.1 Candidatus Aegiribacteria sp. | reverse complement strand
CGCTGAATTCGCCGCGAAGATGAACATAGGGGCCGGGCCTAACATTTAAACATTTACCATCGCCAGGGAACATGCAGGCTCTGCTGCGTGTCCCCTGCACCAATGCGTATCCCCGAAGAAAATGTTTAAATGTTAGGCCCGGCCCCATTCTTGGAAGTGTATTTTCTCTTTCCTGAATCGATCCTCGGGTTCCGGAACTTCAGCCGGGACGCCTATCGAAATCAGAGCAACCGGAATGATATGCTCCGGAAGATCGAACAGTTCTGTCATCCCTTTCATTCTTTCTTCTCTTGGATAGACACCAAGCCAGACAGCTCCGAGATTCTGGTGAACCGCTTCGAGAAGAAGGTTTTGAACAGCTGCCGAACAATCCTGCACGATATATCCCGGTTCGCTTTGAAGCCTGGTGTTGCCGCATACGAGAATCGCAGCTCCGGCATTCGGAACCATCTTTGAGTATGGATGGAATTCCGGGATCTTTTTCAGTAATGCTCGCTGAGTGATTACTACGAATTCCCAGGGTTGACAATTACGGGCAGAAGGAGCCTGCATTGCAGCACGAAGCAGTGATTCGAGCTTGTCAGTAGGGATCTGTTCATCTCTGTATTTTCTGACGCTGCGTCTAATTTGGATTTCTTTCAGCATTGAGTTTCCTTTCCGATTACACTTTCAATATTACCCTCTGGATTCGAATGAGACCCGGTACTCTCATAATCAGCCTTTCACAACACCAAGTGGTTTCAGTCTGACGACAGGTGTTACAAGGTCCCGCTGGGCTTTCATCACATCATCTATATTCTTATAGGCTGCTGGAGCTTCACTGAGATCAAGTGAAGGAGAACCATGTTTCTTTCGGCCGTATCCCTTGTATCTTTTCCATCCTTCGAAAACGATACCTTTCATGGATCTGTCGCAGTCGCTTACAGAGAGTATTCTGGAAGCTTCTCTTCTCCCCATGACCCTTCCAGCTCCATGCGAGCAGCTGTTGAATGAATCAGGATTCCCGAGACCCTCGACAATGTACGAGAATGTTCCCATGCTGCCGGGAATGATTCCCTTCTGACCTTTCCGTGCTGAAGTAGCGCCTTTCCTGTGAACCCAGACCTTTCTGCCGAAGTGTTTTTCCAGGGCTGCGTAATTATGGTGTATATTGACTTCCTTTGAGAAACTGACATTCCCCTTTACTTCGGTGAATGCATCCTTGAAAGATGTCATAAGCCTTCTACGGTTCTCGGAAGCAAAATCCATTGCGAATTCCATTTCTCTGATATAGTCTCTTCCATCGGGAGAATTAACTTGGAGGTAGGAAAGATCCTTTGACGGCAGTTCTTCCCGGTTATTAATACAGAACTTCACAGCCTTTTCATGATGATGTCCGGCAATTCGATATCCCGGATTCCGGGAACCGGAATGAATCATGAGCCAGATCCACCCGTCATCACCGGCCTGAATCTCCAGAAAGTGATTACCTCCCCCAAGGGTTCCCAGACTTTTCTCAGCCAGATCATTCCCTCTTTTGTCGAACCATGACGGAAGGCGTTCAAATTGATCCCAGCTTTGAACTGACCTGTGAGAATTTCCTTCTCCTGTCGGAATTCTCTTTCCTGCGCGATCGATGATTCCTCTGATATCATTATTACTCATATCGTCAGCTGGAATATCTGTTCGTGTGGCAACAATACCGCAGCCTATGTCCACACCTACAGCATATGGAATAATCGAATGCTCGCAGGCAATGACTCCGCCAATGGGCATTCCGTATCCGGGATGGCAATCAGGCATTATTGCCACATGATGGAATGTCTGGCTGTGCCGGGACAGGTTGATTGCCTGGTCCATCGCAATCTTCTCCACATCAGTGCTCCAGAACATTATGGGAATTCTGCCTGAATCCTTATCAACCCATTCCATGATAGCCTCCTGTTCGAAATGTAATTCAATTTATTGACCGGGTCATGCCTTTACTTCCGACATTCTCCTCAGCCTTTTCAGTTTGACTGTGATTGTTCTTTATTGCAGAAGTCTTCATACTATGATAAACATTACTTATTTGGAGGTTCCTCTGATGGTGTCAGGATTAGTTCTTGCGGTTCTGGTTGCTGCCGGTTATCCAGGTCCTGAAAGCAGGGCTGACTACGATATTAGCGTCTCGCTTCAGCCGGATTCAAACATGTTTCACGGTTCCCTGGAAATTATGTTCACCAACGGAGTAGAGTTTCCTGTTGATACACTCTGGCTTCATCTTTATCCAAACGCTTACAGAGATCATACGACTGCGTTCGGGCAGGATCTTGAAGCTGTCGGACGCTATTGTTTCCGGGCATCCCCTCCGTCAGAAAGGGGCTGGATCGACCTTTCGAACTGGAGTGTGGACGGGGAAGCTGTCGAACCTTCAATTGATGGTACTCTGGCCTTTATACCGCTTGATGATCCCCTTCAATCAGGCGAATCCATTCTCCTTTGTGGTGATTTTGATGTACAGGTCCCCAAATTCTGGAGCAGGATGGGGCACAGTGGTGATACGTATCAGATAACGCAGTGGTATCCCAAGATGTGCGTTCTCGATGAGAATGGATGGCACCGGGCACGATATCACTGGAGGGGAGAGTTTTACAGCGATTACGGGAATTACTCGGTAACAATTGATGTTCCGGGGGAATTTATCACCGCTGCTACAGGAAGAGTTGAAAACACTTTTTTTACCGAGGACTCTCTCAGAAGAGCAGAAGTCTGGATCGCTGAAAATGTTCACGATTTCGTCTGGGCAGCCAGTCCTGACTATACTGTACGTGAACACACATACATCTATCCTGAAAACCTGGGTTCCTGTTCGGTGAATGTGCATCTGGTTCTGCTTGATGATTCAGATGATCACTGGGATGAGGTTCCCGCAGTTATCGATTCCACTCTCCTGTACTATGGAGAATGGTATACGCCCTACCCCTACGAAGACCTCTGGGTAGTGGAGCCGGTTGTTGTGAGCGCGGGGGGGATGGAATATCCCCAGTTCGTGTTCTCCGTACCTGATTTTCCATTTCTAAGGATTCTTGAGATGGTCACGATGCATGAGATCGGACACCAGTGGTTTTACGGGATGCTCGGTAATGATGAAGTAGAAGAAGCCTGGCTGGATGAAGGAATGAACACCTTCAGCGAACTTCGCTACATGCAGAGAAGACATGGCTTCAGTGGAAATATGTCCAGAACTCCGGACTGGATACTGGAGCTGAGCGATCAGGACATGAGTTTTATGACATATGTAACAGGTACTATGGCCGGGGAAGAAATACCGGTACTCAGCGATGCTACCGAGGCCGGAGACGGAAGCCATCCAACCGGGTTTACCTATTACGCCAAACCGGCTCTGTTCATGCGGATGCTGCAGAAGCAGATGGGTGAAGATGATTTTAATCAGGTTATGTCGATCTACTTCGAGAGGTTCAAGTACCATCACCCTCATACCGATGATTTCCAGGCAATAGTGGAAGAAGTAACAGAAAGATCCTGGGAGGAAGAATTCAATTTCTGGCTCAGAGGAACCGCAAATGCGGATGTTCTCATAAAGAATGTAACCTTCAGCACGGATTCAACCACTGCAATTGTCGCGGGTGATGTTCCCCACTCAGTGAAACTTGACCTTCTATTTATATCCGGTGAAGACTCACTCATTACAGAAACCGCACTTGCTATGGGATTGAACGATACGGTCACAGTTGGCGGGAATTGGGATGCAGTTGTTGTAGACCCCTTTTTATGCATGCCTGACAGGGCGCCGTGGAATAACGCCTCACCGCCTCTCGGTCAGCTTAAACCGATGTTCCTTCCATTTCCAAGGCCGACTCATCACAGTATGTGGATTCTCCCATTCCCATCTTACGCTGATCATTCATGGAGAGCTGATATTATCTGCATGTCATCAACGATTCCATCGTATATGGGCGGTCCGTACACCTGGACTGCATCTGCCTCGATTCCTTTCGAGAGTGAAAGTTACTCAGCGTGGGGAGCTTCATTTCATATGCCTCTTTACCGGGAATATCGACGAAGTATCTATTTATCTTCCAGAATTTCAAGAGGGTACGGAATCGGGAGAGCCTCTATTGGTGCTGACTATCTGCGGAGCGGCAGGGTAGCCACCGATCCCCATTACAGGATCTCTCTTGATATGGATCTGTTCAGTGTGGAGGATACAACGGTATACGGTGCTTTGAACGTTGAGGAAGGTAATGCTTTTGAATTCACAACATGTATAGCCGCCGTTGATCGAAACTACAGGTTATCATGGAAAGGGGCTTTGAGCGTTCTGGCCTCTCCTGAATGGAATGATGGGGCTTACGCAAGGATAGATGGCAAAATTGAACTGACAGGCAGGCTCTGGGGAAATTATCTGGCCAGAACCAGGATATATGCAGGTCGAGTAACCGGGGGTGCTCCCGTTCACCGTTTCTTAAGACCGGGCGGCGGGCTCTTCGCAGAGGGAATTATGGGAGCATTTGTTCCCCCGAGCGGTTCGCTTTCCCCTATGGAGCATTATTTCGTTTGCTCAGGGCCCGCTCTTCCAGGCTACTGGAACAGCACTCTTCGAGGGAGGGCAGCCTTCTCGATTGAACAGAGATTTCCCTTGCCTTTACCGATTTTTCCTGTTGAAATATTCGGAGGAGCTGGATGGCTCGGTGATTCCTTTGAAGATTTCTCAGGTGATGACATTCTCTTAAACGCCGGAATAGCTGTACGGATTGCGATGCTTGAGGCGATCTTTCCAATATGGGTATCTGATCCGGAAGGTGATGATGGCGAATGGGAATTCCGGTGGAGGATTGGACTGTCACCCGCAGGTTTCCCCGATCTGTACTGAAACAGGAGAGGATGATGAAAGCACTTGCGTTATTTCTTTTGATGTTCCTTATCCTGACAGGAGCAGTTCCTGAGGAACCCCTGCCTGAACAGGACAGCACTGGTTCCGGATTATTACAGATTCTTGTACGTATGGCCGGGAGTGAGATCCGTCCATGGGCAAAGCCGATAGAGAATGTAGATATGGATCGGATGCTGGAACTCTTCGAGAGTGGAATAATCACTTTTCATACCGCTGACTGGTATGCTGAAAAGGATGATACTGGTGAGTAACAGGGTTCAGTGCGTTCTGTGTCCTCACTTATGCACCCTTGCTCCAGGGGAGAGGGGAAGGTGCAGCGTAAGATTGAATGTTGATGGTGAACTTGTCAGTCTTGTGTATGGAAGACCTGTCGCGGTGCACGTTGACCCTGTTGAGAAGAAACCGCTCTTTCATTTCCTGCCTGGAATCGATGTATTTTCTATTGCGACTGCAGGATGCAATCTCAGATGTGAGTTCTGCCAGAACTGGGAGATTTCCCAGGCTGCCCCTGAAGATGTCACACCATACGATTTACCCCCTGAGGCTGTTGTTGAGCAGGCAATTGTTTACAATTGCGAAGCAATAGCTTACACTTATACTGAACCAGTTGTTTTTTTTGAATACACCCGTGATACAGCAAAACTGGCAAAGGAGGCCGGGCTGAAGAATATCCTTGTTACGGCGGGGTATATTAATCAGGGACCACTTACCGAACTCGCTGAGTATATCGATGCCGCGAATGTTGATCTTAAATCGATGAAAGACAGTTATTACAGAGATATATGCGGCGGAACTCTCCAGCCTGTACTTGATACGATAACTACTTTGAAGGAACTCGGAACCTGGGTTGAAGTAACGAATCTTATCGTACCGACATTGAATGATGACTCTCGAGAACTGGATGAACTTGCCAGGTGGATTCTGGAGAACACCGGTGCTGATACACCGCTTCATTTCTCGAGGTTTTTTCCCATGTACAGGCTGACTGACCTGGCTCCTACGCCGGTATCCACGTTACAGAGTGCAAGAGAAAGGGCTCTTGAGATTGGTCTTCATCATGTTTACGTTGGGAATGCAGTTACGGAGGAGGGGATGATAACAACATGCCCGGAGTGTGGTGAAGTTCTTATAAGGAGACAGGGATACCTCATTGAGGAAAACAGAATTGAAAATGGTAAGTGCTTCAGCTGTTCAGCTCCGGTAGCCGGAGTATGGAATGGAATGGAGGAACAGTGAAAAGTAAAATCAGCAGAAGAAAATTTCTCTCAAGCACTGTTCTGCTGCTACTCTCCGCGGTTGCGGCTGTTACAGGAGGAAAGCTACCGCAGGAAAAGGAAACAGCAGAACTCGCAGTGGGGAAAACATCAAGGAAAAAGGCGGACTACTACAGGGAGCTTGCGGGATGAGAGTATTTATAATGTTCACATTAGTTCTGTTTGCCGCCTGCGGGAACAGTTCCCCCGGAGAAGAAGAAGTATCCGGTACAGGGAGAGCAAGGCCGCCTGTTGTTGCCGGTACGTTCTATCCGTCGGATCCTGTTGAACTGAGCAGTATGGTGGATAGATTGATCTATGCATCAGTAGTTCGGAGTATCGCCGGAACAATAATAGCAGGTGTGGTTCCGCATGCAGGATACGTCTACAGCGGCGGTACAGCAGCGGATTTCTACAGCCTTATTGATGGGCTTGATTATGATGTGGTAGTTCTCGTCGGACCTTCACATCGTGTTGCTTTTCAGGGTATGTCTGTATTCGATGGAGATTTCTACGTTACTCCTCTTGGAAGCGTCCCGGTTGCTGCAGATGTCGCTGACAGGTTGAGGGAATCACATCCGGCAGCCTCATTTATTCCGGCTGCTCACGAGGAGGAACACAGCCTTGAGGTTCAGATCCCGTTTCTTCAGAGGACACTTGAACCCGGTTTCAGGATAGTACCGATCGTAATCGGTTACACAGGAGCAAATGAGCTGCAATACATGGCCGAGTTAATCCTTGCAGAAGCGTACAATGAAAAAGTGCTTGTCCTGGCAAGCAGTGATCTGTCCCATTATCCCGCCGAGAGTCTGGCAAAAGTTGTTGATTCTCTTACCGTGGAGGCGATATTAAGCGGTGACGCGAATCAATTCCTTCAGGTTACTTCTGAAGAGAAGCTGCCGGCCGGGCTTGATACGTTTGCATGCGGAAGGCTTCCAATTGCTCTGGTCATGGCTTACACCGGTCTATATCCCGGAGTTACATCCGAACTGCTGTCGAGTACAACAAGTGCTTCTGTCTCCGGAGACTATTCACGAGTTGTCGGATACGCTTCCATTGCATTTGAATCATCAGAACCTGAACCGTCGGAATGGAGTATTTCTGAAGAAGGGAGAGAAGAACTCCTTGATATCGCAATTGCGTCTGTTGAAGCGGCGGTTGAGAATACCGGATTTAATCTGCAGGATGATATTCCCCGGGAACTGTTGATTCCACGCGGAGCTTTCGTGACCCTGAAGAAAAACGGCAGTCTCAGGGGCTGCATTGGTTCTATGAGACCGATCCGACCTGTTGCCGAGACAGTATCGCTGATGGCCCGGTCGGCAGCTTTGGAAGATCCGCGCTTTATGCCTGTAACGCCTGATGAACTTCCTGATCTTGAATACGAAATATCCGTTCTTACACCCCTGCAGATACTTGGTGACTGGCATGATGTAAGAGTGGGAACGGATGGATTGATGATATCCGCCCGGAACAGAAGCGGTGTCCTTTTGCCGCAGGTTCCGGTTGAACAGGGCTGGAACAGAGAGGAGTTTCTTGAGGGTGTCTGTCTGAAAGCAGGATTGAGTCCTGATGCCTATCTTGGCGAAGTTACGCTCTACCGTTTTCAGGCTCAGGTGTTTGGAGAGGATTAGGCTAATTCAGAAGACTTTCGATAATTCATTGTCCGTGCTGGCCGCTTTTGCAGGGGGATTACTTTCCGTCATTGTTCAGGCGGTAGTATTAAGAGAATCTCTTTTTGGTCATCATCAGGCGGAACTTACATCCGGAATTGTTCTTGCGTCATGGATTGCCGGATCCGGTATTGGCGCGGCAGTTGGTGGAAGGACTTCAAAACACTGTCTCCTATGGGTAACTGGTATAATTCTGCTTCCTGTTCTGGGTTCTCTTCAAGTAATTGCTTCCAGACTGGAGATAATTCCTACTGCTTTATCAGTGCTTCCTGCCGGATTTGTCGGCGGGTTGATTTTCGTGCAGCCATTTGCCTTCTCCAGACCAGGGAAAGTATACGCTCTTGAAGCTCTTGGCGCGGCAGTTGGTGGGGGGATATTCGTCCTTCTTTCACCGCATCTGCTCGCTTTCGAAATGCTTACTGTTGGTATCCTTATCTCCGCTGCCGGATTGTTGCTTTGTGGAAGACCTGTTCCCGGATTGATTGTTTCAGCTGTTCTTCTGGCAGGATTCCTGTTCGGCGCACCAGCATCGCTGGGAACCTGGCTTGGAAGCGAATCCTTTAAAGAGTATGACAGTATCAGTATCCACTCGTCGCCATACGGAGAGGTCGTAACCGGAACCCGATCCGGTCAACATGCCATATTTAGAAGCGGTTTGCTGGAGGCAACATGGCCTTCGCTGGAATCCGCGGAGGGGGTTGTAACAATTCCTCTTATCGCGATTTGTCCATCCAGTGTTCTATACATAGGTTCTTCACCGGAAGAGGCGGGGATAATATCGGAATGGCCGACAGTAGACAGTGTTGTAACCCTGGTTCCGGACAGGACACTATGCCTGGTTGCGGAATATCCTGATGGAACAATACCGGGAGATGGAAGACGTTATTTATCCGTCAATGATGAGCGATGGAATCTTGTTATTGTATCTACAGGTCAGCCTTTGACTCTTCTCTCCAACAGGTTTTTCACAGGAGAATTCTTTGAACTGCTCTCAGACAGGCTTACTGAGGATGGTGTCGCAGCTATCCACCTTCCTGGAGGGATGAACAGATTACATCCACTTGAAGCGGAAATGGCAAAATCCATACTCCTGTCTGCGGAGAGTGTATTCAGCTGGAGCAGGATCCTTCCTTCTTCGGGTCTTGTTCTTCTGGCGGGAAACGGTCTGAAACCATCATTAGAAGGTTTGGTGCTGGCAGAGAGAATGGATTCCATTGGGGCATCAGGTGTATTTATCAATTCCGGTACACTTCCATTTGATCTGTCAAACTTGAGATTGTCTGCTGTCGAGGATCAGCTTCAAGCTGCTTCAGCACGCATGAATACCGATCTTCGCCCTGAGGGCTTCCGGATTGCCTGCGAGTTATGGGATATAAGAGTAGGTGATGATAGGAAACTCAACCTTGTGATTCCTATAGCTGGTTTATGCTTATTAGCAATGGTCACAGCAGCGTTTCTAAGCGGAAAGTTCAAACCTGCCCTGGCGCTGGGTATGGTAGGTTTTATGGGATTATCCGTTGAGGTTATCGCTCTGGTTGCTATTCAGGCTGTTACAGGTCACTCTTGGGTGCTTGTAGGCGCCATCACCGGTACTTTTATGGCCGGCGGAGCTCTTGGTGCTCTCGGACAGGATAAGGGTGCGTTTAGTAATCTCAGACAGCTGGTTGTTCTTTCAGGGATATCATCACTGTTTTCTGTCCTTGTTCTGTACCTGTACGATCAGGGGCTGCTGGGTGGCGGATTGCTCTCTTTACTGCTTCTCATAGGAATTGCTGTTTGCGGGGTGGCAAGCGGTGGGGCTTTCCCGGTTGCTGTAACATTCCTCAGAGCGGGAGATACGAAAAGAATAGGCCTGCTGGATCTGGCAGAACACGGGGGAAGCGCTGCTGCTGCCCTTCTAATGCCCCTTGTCCTGTTTCCATTGCTCGGCGCTCAGATGGCTCTTCTCATCACCACCGTGGTACTAATAGTGACAGGCACTCTTTTAAGAGACTGAAAAGGGCGGATCCGAAGACCCGCCCTAAAAGAACCAGACTTAACTTCCAGCTAGTTAGTTCTTACAGACCGAACAACAAACTCAACACGACGGTTGAGAGACTTGTTGGCATTTGTAGTATTTGGAACTGCTGGTCTGTTTTCACCGTAACCGATTGTCGAAAGACTGCCGGCGCTGACTCCACGATCAACCAGGTAATCGTAAATAACCTCGGCTCTGTCTTCACTGAGAGTCATGTTGAACTCTTCTGTGTAATCAGAATCAGCATGACCACAGATCTGCACAACAAGATCATTTGCAATGATCTTATCTGCGATCTCATCAAGAAGACCTGTGAACTCAGACTTGATGTTATAAACGTTAATATCGAAGTAGAGCGGATCGAAAACAACGGACTGGAGCTGGAAATCAACTGTAACATCTTCACCGCTTGCAACTTCAGTTGGAGCGCTTTCTCCAAGGTAACCATCGGCAGTAGCGGTAACAGTCCAGACACCATTTGGAACCTGTAAGCTGTATAGTCCATCACTGCCGGATCTGTCACTTACTGGAACATCCGGTACTGAAACTGTTGCTGAGACGGCAAGGCCTGTCTCAATATCAATAACACTTCCGGCAATAGTGCCGGGTTCCGGCTGGAGAGCGTAATCCTTTGAGAAATCCTGTCCACCGGCAACCTGTACGGTTTCAGTGGTTCCGATGTAACCTTCTGCGTTGACTGCTACAGAAACACTGCCCTCCGGAAGCTCTATGGAGTAGAAACCCGTCTCAGCATCAGAGGCTGCAGGTTCAACAGCGGTTCCGGGGGATGCAACCGTCGCTGAAAGGAATTCACCTGTAACAGCGTCGGTAACGGTACCTGCCATGACAGCAGTAGATGGACCCTTACGCAGATCGCTCGAATACATGACGTTAAGTCCAATACCCCATTTAGGAGAGTAACCCTCAGGGAATGGTGCATAGCGAGCTCTCACACCATCTGTAGGGTTTCCGCCATTCTGATAATTGCTGTGTCCAAGATCGTTGTATTCAGCATCGAAATCAGTCAGAGCGAAGGAACCTGTTATATCGAACGCAAGTCCACTGTTTGTAGGTATCCTGATACCGGGAGAGACGGTGATGCAGTCATCGAAGTTCTCTCCATCGCCCTCTTCCCAGTCCCTTTTCATGAAGTGACGCCATTCAACTTCTGTGAAAAGCGTGACTTTTTCCAGCGGGTATTCAATACCGGCTGCGAAATGCATGACAGGATCTTCAAGATACATGTCCACGTGAGTGCTGTCGGTCCAGCCGGATGAAGTATATCTGTAATCAGTAAACTCGAAATGCTGTTTGAAATAATGGTAACCAAGGTTTAGATGCAATGTTACTGGGTTCAGGTCTTTCGAAAACAGCAGATCAGCACCACCAGAAACACCTTCGACTCCGATCATAGGTCTGCGGAGTTCGAACATGGGCTGGCCCGCATACCATATTCCGTCGTATTCATTGTTGTTGATTACATAACGGCTGTTTCCACCGTCATATATGCTGAAACCAACCCACGGCATTATGCCTATCCAGCAACCTTCCATGGGATTTGTCGAGAACTTCATTGAAAGACGAGCTTCGCTGAAGCCGTCATCGTTCTCGCAGTCTCCTCCGCTGAGATCGGTTCTTCCTGCGACATCGTCCCTTTTCAAACAGTTCCAGATGTATGAGATCCTTCCAGCGAGTTCAATATTCTTGCCAAGTCCTATCGCAGATGTAAGGTAAAAAGTACCATCGTACTCTGTGTCGGTAACATCCACGGAATCACCGGAAAGATAAGCAGTGCGTGTGTCGTTGCTTAATCCGAGGAAAGAGAATAGCCCGAACGAGAATTCTCCTGCTCCTATTGGTTCAGCATCGACTGTGCGGTTGAGTCCCCTCAGACCCGAATATGAAGGTAGCGCAACAGCACTACCAGCAGTAACAAGAAGAACTAGAAGTATAAGTGACCCCTTCTTCATACTAACCTTCCTTTCTAAAAGGTTAAGCTAATTAGTGAAACTAATAGAATCTTACATAAATTGTCAAGAATAATATTTATACATATTATTAGCAAATATTAAGTATATTAAGACAATTACTTGAATTTAACAAACGTATAAGTTAATTGCTACGTCAGTACCCTCAAATATCTCAGGTGAAATTTGTCTCCTGATAAAAGAGGGAGCCAGTATGGAACTGGCTCCCTTCGCAGAACAATATTTTTCGCTAGTGTAACAGAGTCTTGATCTGACCCCAGGTTGTCTGCTCAAGCGCACCCGTACTTTCAAGTGAGCAGTCATCCCAGTAGATCGTACTTCCGCCATCCGAGAATAGATCAAGGCATCCTATCGCTATTGCGCCACCACTGCTCCAGTTAATCGATTCCAGGAAAACGCCGTTGTAATAGATGTCCTGAGTATCGGTGCCAAGATTGATTTCAACCTTAACCTCGACCCATGCATCGAATACTATCGGAACAACAGAAGTACCTTCCGTAACGGTCATATTACCAGTAGCTCCCTCGAACTTCAGCTGAAGAGACCAGTCTTCGCTGTATGCAGTGGGATAGGTGTTGCACAGAATCCAGAACTGATCACCGGTGAGGCTGGCGGGGATGTAATGCCACGATGTCAAGACCCATTCACCAGTAGTCTCCGAGAAAGGCTGGACAATATCAGAAGTTGGAGTGATTGCAACCGAATGGGGAGAGCTGTAAGAGTAAACATCAGTCACATAAGCATCAAAAGCTGGATCGTTGTTCCAGCCTTCCCAGTTACCCTGACCGTGCAAGCCACTGCCGTTTGCGTAGGAATCAAAATTGTCTGACCAGTCTGCACCGGCAGCAGGAACAAACAACATCATTGCAGCAACAGCAACAAACAGATGAAGTAAATTCTTCATAGTAACCTCCTAAAAGTGAATAAACTATCACACAAATTCTTATCAAGTAACCCTTATAAAGATATTAGATTATATGATTGTAGTCAAACATATATTCGTCTGTGTCATTCCCATTCTGAAATAGACTTTATCTTGTCGGGATCGAATGAGTGATTGGGATTACTGCAATGAATCGTTATGCTAGACTCCATCAACATGACTAATCATATTCCACGAGCATTTTCAATATCTATGTATTCCCTTAGTTCAGGGATGTTTGAGAAATGAAGCAAGTAATCAGCTGAAGTAATAATGGAATTATTACTGAACCATACAGTACTTTCGCTGAACGTCCTTCAAAAGACAGAAAGCTGATTCATGGTAAATGAACCGAAACGTCCACTGCGTTCTCTGACCATGTTTTTCCCGTTCCATAATGAAGAGGACAACATAATCTTCATGATTGAAAGTGCGGTAAAAACCGGATCAAAAATAGCGGATGATCTGGAAATCATTGCAATTGACGATGGCAGTGAAGATTCGACCGGTGAGCTTGCCAGAAGCATGGAGAAAAAGTATCCCGGACTGGTAAAGGCGATTATTCATGAGCATAACCTGGGATACGGAGCTGCTCTGAAAACCGGATTTGCCAACAGCACAAAAGACTGGGTTTTCTTTTCCGATGGCGACAGACAGTTTAAAATCGAGGATTTGTATCTGCTTGTAGATATTGTTGTATTGTCTGATCAGCCTGTTGTTGCCGTAGGTTATCGAATAAACAGGAAGGATCCGTTTTACAGGCGGCTTAACGCAGCTCTTTTCAATGTTCTTATAAGACTACTTCTGGGATTAAGGAGAGTCAGGGATATTGACTGCGCTTTCAAGCTGATTCCGGGAGAAGCTCTGAAAAGGGTTTTACCCCTTAGTTCGGATGGAGCGATTATTTCTGCTGAACTGTTATGCCGCTGCAAAAAAGCTGGATACAGTATTCTTGAAGTCCCTATTCCTCATTTTCCAAGACTTGAGGGAACACAGAGCGGGGCCAGAATAAGTGTAATAATTAAGGCTTTCACGGAACTCGCAAGAAACTGGAGAAGATTCAATACACTGTGAACTCGAAAATTTTGCTCATTAACCCTCCTACAGGTCTATATCTGAGGGAAGACAGATGTCAGGCTCCTGTGAAGAGTATGATGGCTCAGGGTGTACGCCCACCGATGGATCTTGCATACATAGCGGCCGTGTGCAGAAGAGATTCCAGTTCCACCTGCTTAATAAAGGACTATCCTGTTGAAGGAGGAGGCTGGGATGAATTCAGGGCTCTTTTAAGAGACTTCAAACCCGATTTCCTTGTAATAAGCACAACAACACCTACTTTCCAGGATGATATGAAAGCAGCCGAAATAGCTCACGAGGAGACGGGAAACAGGATTAAATGCATTGCTAAGGGTGCTCATCTTTCAGATCATGACATCGAAGCCTTAAACAGATACAGTACACTTGATTATGCTGTAAGAGGTGAATCGGAACTTATTATTGGGGATCTGATCAGCGGTAGTGATCCAGCTCAGATAACAGGATTAACATACAGAAGCGTCAGCGGAGAAGTTATTCGAAACCCGGACAGGGAACTTCTCGAAAACCTGGATATCCTGCCTGAACCGGCTCGGGATCTTATAAGAAACGAGCTTTATCCAGATCCTGAAACAGGCGAACCTCTGACTCCTGTACTGACATCAAGAGGTTGTTCCGGACAATGCATATTCTGCCCTGTTTTCCTGGTCAGCGGGAAAAGGATCAGGAAA
Organism: Candidatus Aegiribacteria sp.; assembly: GCA_021108435.1. Lineage (NCBI taxonomy): Bacteria > Pseudomonadati > Candidatus Aegiribacteria > Candidatus Aegiribacteria sp. The sequence continues at coordinate 7,541 of JAIOQY010000182.1, read as the reverse complement.
AGATCCGTTTCCAGTATCACGTCGGAAATAGATTCGTGTGTTAACAATTACGGAATCAGATCCTTTCTTTTTCGATCGGATACTTTCACAATAGATAAACAATGGGTAATTGAATTGTGCAGAAGTATTTCAGAATCAGGTCATGCAATCAGATGGGGAGCAAATTCGAGGGTTGATACTTTTGATGAGGAAAGAGCTGACGCGATGGCCAGGGCAGGATGCTACATCGTAAGTTTTGGTGTTGAATCCGGTTCACCAGAGATGCTCACAAAGATGAAAAAGAATATAAATCTGGATGATGTAAGCCGGTCTGTTAATCTATGCAGGAAGCACGGGATTCTTTCCATGCTGTATTTTGTGATAGGACTGCCCTGGGAAACCTGGGATACGATCAGTGAAACTGTTGAGTTTGCGAAGCGAATCCCGGCTGATTTCTATGAAATTCACAGTGCATACCCGTTTCCGGGAACCCCCCTTTATGAACTGGGATTGAGAGAAGATCTTTTCTGTGAACATGATCTTGAAAAGGGTAATTACTTCTTGCCTGTCATGAACACTTATCATCTTACAAGGGAGGAAATAGCCAGAGAGCGAAAAAAGGCTCTAATTAGTATTTATATGCGACCTTCCATTATATGGAGAACGCTGAAGAGAATCCGATCTTGCAGAAAACTATGGAGATATACTACTTTCGGACTCTCAAAATTCATCAATCTTAAAGAGAACCGGTAATCAGAACAGATATACAGAGAATAAGTTCTTTCTATATCTCATCCTATTTCTCTCTTACTATAGCAGTACCTGTAAAAAGCGAGAGCCACATATGAAACATGTCCAGGATTTCCAGTCTGTAGACTGTTTCTACAATTCTGAGGTTTCGGGGATCGTCTCGAATAGTCATATGACTCGCTCAGGGTAAACTTACCCTGCGGATTCTTAGAATCTGTGCAAGTGTCGCAATTAACGACCGGCTCCAGAGACGATACTGTATCTTGACACAGAATAAACAATTATCTACACTCTATGTGAGTTCATCTTCAGTGTAAGGAGGTGTACAATGAAGAAACTTCTTTCTGCATTGCTATTCATATCTATAGCATCTATCCTGGCTGACCAGCCTCTTATTCTGGGCCCCCGTCACATTCAGGGAACCGGTCCGATTGAAATTGATGGGTTGGTCTATTCGCAGACTTACGTTTATTCAAATCTAATTACCGGTCTAAGTAATTACAGCAGTGGTAACCGGTGGCTCTGTGATGATTTCGAGCTTGATGGTGATTACTATATCACAGATATGTACGTCTGGATGATGTGGACAGGTGAAATGGGCTCAATGATGAATCTCGTCATTTCAGTTGATGATACCGGAGACTCCGACCCCAACACCAACACCGATGTATGGGTAGAGAGCGTACCCTGCACCAATACCTTCACAGGTGACAGCAATTGGGGCTACAATATCTACGAGACTCACTGTACCATTAGCGCAGACGCATATCCTGAGCTTGATGCGGGTGTCCACTACTACTTCGAGACCCAGGCTGATGTTAACGACAACTGCTTTATTCTTTTTAGTGAGAATTTCATAGGTGATGACTCCTGGTACGATGACGGTTCCGGTGTATGGGTAGAATGTATGATTGTATTCGGTTTTCCTATGGATCTTTTCTTTGATTTCTACGGAGAGAATCTTGCTCTTGAACCTGAAACCTGGGGCAGTATTAAGACTCTCTTCTAATTAATCGCATTAAGATGATCTCAGAAGAGTTTACTGCAACTCAACAATTCATTACGATCCGTCAGAGATCTTGGAGAATTCATTAAGCCTCTGTACCTGATAATACGTCCCCTGAATACAGATTAGTGCAGAGCTTGAATCCGAAGAGATTTTCGCATTTCGCTGAGCAATCTTGAAACCTCTGCTCTCTCTTTCAGTTCCTCAGATGATAGGAGTCTTAGAGTTTCATTAGCCATACTGAGTCTCCTGGCCAGAAGACTTCCAAGACCTAGATTCAGATTGATGACATTGGTACTGTTTGTAACGAGGAGTTCGAGCATAGTGCCTCTTGACAGCATCAGTATTTCAGCGTTTCCAATTACCTTCGCGATGGCTGCTCTTGGTTTGTTATCAAGGAATGACCGTTCTCCAAAAACATCATTTGGTCCAAAAGAACCAAGAATATATCCTCCGGAATCATCGTCCAGGATAGCCACCTTTCCTTTTCTGATGATGAAAAGATCTGTACTTCTGTCCTCCTGCCTGAATAGGATCTGATTATCATGGGCGTAAATCCAGTGACACGTTTCGGAAAGTATTGGATCATCGGCTGAAAACAGGGGCTTTCTATTACGAGCCCGGATATCAGTTCTCAGCTTTCTGAGTTTTTTACGTTCGCTGAGGTTCTGGTCATTTAAGATAAGAGATCTTAGGGCATCTGCCTTTCTGAGTCTGTCAACCATGGATTTTTCAAGGAAAAGAAGAAATCGAGTTCCGGGGATGGGCTCAATTCTTAGAAATTCTACAAATGGTTTCCGGGAGAGCATCAAGACGGTTCCGGCAGTGTTCGCAGTAACAGTAGCTGAACGTTTTTCTCCACCAAGGAAGGCCATTTCACCGAACACATCACCTTTTCCGAGCGTATCAATAACCCGACTTCCCCCTTTATCATCAGTTACAACGAATTGACCGGATTCAACGACAAATAGATCAGTCCCTGGATTATCCTGTTTAATAAGTATATCCGATTTGTTCACGTCCATCTGTTTGAAGAGATCCCTAACACCACTTTCAGAAAGGATATCTTCTGTATCAAAAACTTTTTGATTTCTCATGGAAACCTCTCAACCGTTCATAGAGAACCATAGAATTCATATATAGGACAATTCTTGAAAAAATAACCGAATATTTATTCACAGCTTTCCTGTTCTGGAAAGACAATACCAGGAATTGCATTGTCATGTCAAACCTGTCCATGCGGATTAAGGAACAGGTTAGGAAATAGCTCCGGAATTTCATTCGCGTATGATGCTAATCAGAATATTCACCAGAGTTACTACTGCTTCTGTCAGAATCGACTGCAACGAATCACACTAATCCTGCATATAATCAGGAAATTAACACAAAAGATGCAAGTGATGTCCGAGACCATAAATGATCGAACAAATCACTGGTACCAATACCGTATCTTGACATAGAATAAATAATAGTCTACACTCTATGTAAGTTCATTTTCAGTATAAGGAGGTGTACAATAAAAAAACTCGTTTTCGCATTGCTCCTGTTATCCACAGCTTCTATCATGGCTGATCAGCATATTGTTTTGAGTTCCCGTCACGTTCAAGGAACCGATCCGATTGAGATTGATGGGTTGGTTTATTCGCAGACTTACTGTTATGCAAATCTGTTTACCGGTATCAGTATTTACAGCGGTGGTAACCGTTGGCTCTGTGATGACTTTGAGCTTGATGATAACTACTATGTTACGGAGATCTGCGTCTGGATGATGTGGACAGGTGAAATGGGCTCAATGATGAACTTCGTCATTTCCGAAGATGATACCGGTGATTCCGATCCCAACACCAACACCGATATTTGGGTAGAAAGCGTACCCTGCACAAACACCTTCACAGGCGATACTGGCTGGGGTTATGACATCTACGAGACCTACTGCACCATTAACGCAGACGTTTATCCTGAGCTTGATGCGGGTGTCCACTACTACTTCGAAACCCAGGCTGACGTTAACGACAACTGCTTTATTCTTGTATATATAAATTCTATTGGTGACTACTGCTGGTACGATGACGGTTCCGGTGTATGGGTAGAATCCGAATATATGTTCGGTGAACCTCTGGATCTGGTCTTCGATTTCTACGGAGAGCCTGTGAATGCTCTTAAGCCTGAAACCTGGGGCAGCATCAAGACCCTCTTCTAGAAATTTCTAAAAAGAGAATTCCCATGTCGTATTTAACAGTGGGTGGCACGTTTTTCTTTAGAGATGGCGACCTTTCTGTTCCAAAGTTCGAACTTTTTCAATACCAGGCTAAGAAACTTGCAGAGCTAATGAACTCTGATGCTATAACTGTATCTTGACATAGAAGTATAAATACTCTACACTCTATTTGGGTTATTGTTAATGAAAGGAGATATTACAATGAAGAGACTCCTTTTTACATTGCTCTTCTTATCCATAGCTTCTATCCTGGCTGATCAGCCTCTTATCCTGAGTCCCCGTCACGATCAGGGAACCGGTCCGATTGAGGTTGTCATGACTGACGGTGTAGTATATTCGCAGCCTTACAGTTTGGAGTTGTTAGATAATGCTGTCTCAATATATAGCATTTTAAACCGCTGGTTCTGTGATGATTTCGAGCTCGATGACAATTACTATATAACAGACATCTATATCTGGGTCCTATGGACAGGTGAACATGCTTCAGAAATGAACATGGTCATATCTGAGGATGACACAAATGATTCAGATCCTAATACGAATACAGATGTATGGTCTGAGAGTATTCCCTGCACCAGTACATTTACAGGTGACGTCAGCTGGGGCTTTGACATCTACGAGGTTCACTGCGTAATAGATGCAGATATTTACCCGGAACTAAGCGCTGATTCTCACTATTACCTTGAGATCCAGGCGGAAGCCACTGCCAACACATTTATCCTTTTCAGTTGGTATTGCGTTGAGGATTGTGCGTGGTGGGATGACGGCAGTGGTGTTTGGGTAAGCATGGATACATGGTGGGGTGAAGTCGACGCATTCTTTGTATTGCACGGAGAGCTTGTGAGTGCTCTTGAACCTGAAACCTGGGGCAGCATCAAGACCCTCTTCTAGAAATTTCTAAAAAGAGAATTCCCATGTCGTATTTAACAGTGGGTGGCACGTTTTTCTTTAGAGATGGCGACCCCAACGGGCAAAACTTCAAACCCCTTTTGGGAATGGCTTATGCTGCTTTCAAAAGCTACTATTCAAGAACAATGATCTTTTGAGAAAGAATGTCTGGATACTCTTCTGTATGAATCAGGTAAACACCAGGAGGAGCATAGAAGAATTGTGTTTCTCCAGGTTCCAACATATACCGCTCGCAAAGCCTGCCGGAGATATCATAAAAACCAAGTGACAAGCGGATTTCAGATTCGGAAACAAGAAACACGCCCCCTGATGAAGGGTTAGAGATCGGCCTCCAGGAAGGTTGCCCTACGAAAGGTACATTCTCTGTAATACCAGTTTGTGATGATGTAGTTACAGCAACCACACCACCATTTTCACCTGACATTGCTGCAGCAATAAGAGGGGTTGGATAATTACTCGATGTGATCAAACTGATATCATAAACAGCCTGAGGAAGTGGGAGATTCCATTCAACTCCAGTATCGGACGAGCTGTATAAGGCTAAAGTAAGCCCTGAATTAGTTCCCATGGGAAAATTGAAGGTATTATTGTATTCGAATGTTTCTATGCAATGAACAGGTGATCCTATCTGATATATCGCAAGCGTTTCGCCATTGTCCGGTGATATAAAACATATCTCGTTGGAATTAACAAGTACCAGTTCAGGAAGTCGATAATACTCACCGTTGATGTTTGTTACGAAGAACTGCCACCAGTAAGGAATCCAGTCAAAGGTGAGAATCTCAACAGCACCAGGAAAACTGAATACTCTTATTTGCGGAGGGTTTGTATTCTGATTAACACAAAGTAATGGGTATTCCGAGGGATGACTGGCTGCAAAAGATTCAGGGAACCAGCTACTAAGCCAAAAAAGATTCTCCCCTGTTAAGCCATCCTTTATCTCAAACCAGCCCCCCATAACTGTTCCTCTTGAAACAGCCAGAGCCAACTCACCACAACCGTTCCCGGAGAAATCAGCCATTGGAAGAATATCTGGAATTAGTGTTAATACGGAGTATGACCAGATCTCTTCACCTGTTTCAGCATTGTAGCTTTTGAATTTGACCCATCTATCATATCCATTGTCATTATAACTGGTGTGAACCATACGGCAGCTGTCAATTACTGCATCAGTGAATTCCGTATCATATCCATAGTAAGGCCCTTTATTATCCAGAGCAGTACTCCAGATGATACTACCGTCAGCTCCTGATACAGCGATTGTACTGAGGTCAAAGGATCCACTGCCCCAGCCTGTAGATAATGCGATATCATTTATCCCGTCATCATTAATGTCTGGGATTATACATAGAGCTTCATGGGTCTTGGTGCCGGGGACCGAGTCACTGGACCATATCTCAATACCTGCGAGACCATCAAGACAATAAAGACCTGGTGATGTTGGAAAAGTTTGGGGAAGTGTGACCACAATATCAGTTGATCCGTTGCCGTTAATGTCACTTGTACTCTCGACAGCGCTGACACCAGTTTCAGTGAATGCAGTCCAGAGAATCTCGGGAACTGCCGTAAACAACAGAAGAATCAGCATACTGCTCATGAATCACTCTCCCAAACAGTATTTAGTAAGAAATTGTCCAGATGTCAAATGGATTTTAAAGTCACTTTATTTAATTTGTGTTAGACTTGATTCTCAGAGCGGTATTCTCGCTGTTGATGTTCATCGGATAGAGAATGACGACCCCAACGGGCAAAACTTCAAACCCCGTTTGGAAATGGTTATTATCGCTGAGCAGAATATGAATCACCTGAAGAGAATTTGTTCCCAACTTACAAACACTTGTCTACTGACTGATATTCGAAAATCCTAGGTGAGATTTCTATAAACATCCCTGCGATGACCAACCTTAACTATAAGAATGACCAATCTAGCTGAATGTATCTCATAGATAATACGATAATCTCCAGAGCGAATTCTATGGAAAGAATTCTTCCCTCTCATTTTGGTTGTTTTCGGGTCAGGCAGGCTATTTCCAAGTTCCTCAATTCTCTTCCTGATTCGAACTAAGTCACGTTTTGGAAACCGTTTAAGATTTTTTAGAGCGGCAGGTCTGAATTCAATGGAATGTGTCACTGATCAGAGACCTAGAGATTTCCACACTTCTTCAGCTGAAATATTCTCACCAAGCTCAGCTAAAGCTGCTTTAGCATCTTCGATATCCAGATGCTCCTCGATCCTTTGAAGCAATTCAAGTTCAGCAATGGAAACAAGTGCAGCAATGCTCTTACCTCTACGAGTCAATACGATTGGTTCATTACCGTAAGCAACCTTATTTATGACATCTGAAAAATTCATTCTTGCATCGGCAGTCGAAATAGTTTCAGGCATGGGTTCCTTCCTTTCGTCATCTGTACGTAATGTACATTATGTACGTATCATTGTCAACTTGCGAATTCTATTACTCTGCAACTTTAAGAGAATAGCTTCTGGAGATTAATTCAGGTGTCGCAAGTGAAGTCCGACTCCAGAAACGACTTGGGGCAGCATCAAGACCCTCTTCTAGAAATATTTAGAAAGAAATTCCCATGTCGTATTTAACAGTGGGTGGTACGTATTTCATAAGAGATGGCGACCCCAACGGGCAAAACTTCAAACCCCTTTTGGGAATGGTTCCTGAGATT